>NZ_VDHF01000078.1:0-56223 GCF_006228025.1 Testudinibacter crocodili | reverse complement strand
GCCTAGATTGTGCTCATTTTAAAACAACAACTCAAAATATAAACAAAGATCAACAGACCCTAGGCTCTGTTGAAATTTTATTGCGCTTTTTCCTTTATGCTTTGTCGACTTATTGATACAATTTGCGCTATCTTTTAACTAAATGACTTTGAAGCAGAAAAATAATGACCAAGAAAAAACCAAAAGTCGGTTCCAACACCATCTCCCTCAATAAAAGAGCGCGCCACGACTATTTTATTGAAGAAGAGATCGAAGCCGGTTTGTCGCTGCAAGGCTGGGAAGTCAAGTCAATGCGTGCCGGCAAAGCAAATATCAGTGACAGTTATGTAATTTTCAAAGACGGTGAAGCCTATCTGTTCGGTGCAATGATCACCCCGTTGAATGTTGCCTCTACCCATGTGGTCGCTGATCCGACCCGCACCCGCAAATTGCTGCTCAGCAAACGAGAGCTGGACAATTTGTTCGGCAAAGCCAACCGTGACGGCTTCACCATCGTCGCCCTCTCCTTATATTGGAAAAATGCTTGGGCAAAAGTCAAAATCGGCTTGGCAAAAGGTAAAAAGCAACATGATAAGCGTGATGCGATCCAAGACCGAGAATGGCAGCGCACGAAAGAACGGATTATGAAACACAGCAGTAGAGGTTAATTATCTAACTGATGGAAAGATTGAAGCCAAATCTGTAACCCAGATTTGGCTTTTTTATCGATATCAAATTGAATTAGGGCTAGACTAAAAACTGAGTCACCAGCCGTTTCGGGTGAATCACGCTGTATTGGTCCACTTCTGCCACGCCTAAAAAACGCCCTTGATCGCTGTACAACCGCACTTGCCCTTGTAGCTGTTGCGGATTATCAAAACGCAGCCGCTGCCCAAAGCTGATTGCTCGGGTCTGTTCTGGGTTCAGATCGATTTTTGCCAAGTTTGCCACCGCAGTATCTGCCGCCAACAAATGTTGATCCAATAAGTTCAACGCTTGCTGTTCCGCCAGTTGTTGCAGGGTCTGCAGCGTCACCATCGACTGGGTTGGGTAATTCGCCACCGCACTTCGGTGCAACACGGTAACGTGTGCGCCACAGCCGAGAAATTCACCGAGATCGTCAATCAAAGTCCGAATATAAGTACCTTTTGAACAATGTACCTCAAGGGTTAAAAATGGCGCTTGATAATCAATAAATTCCAATTCAAAAATCGTAATCGGGCGAGCTTCACGTTCAACCGTAATGCCGGCACGGGCATATTCGTACAACGGTTTGCCTTGGTGTTTCAAGGCCGAAAACATGGTCGGCACTTGTTGCAACTCACCACGGAAGTGCGGTAGCGCCGCCAAAATGTGCTCCAGACCGCACTTGACTTCACGCTCGGCAACCACTTGTCCTTCGGCGTCGGAGGTGTCGGTGCGCTCTCCCAATTTTGCGGTGACACGATAGCGTTTATCAGCATCCAACAGAAATTGAGAAAACTTGGTCGCTTCGCCCAAGCAGATCGGCAACATTCCGGTTGCCAGCGGATCCAAAGCACCGGTATGCCCGGCTTTATTGGCTTGATACAGACGTTTGACTTTCTGCAACAGATCGTTGGAGCTCAACCCTTGTGGTTTATCGAGCAGCACGATACCGTCAATATCACGCCCTCGTTTTCTTGGTTTAGACACAATTTTTCCGTTTATTCACTATCATCTTTATGTTTGGCTTTGTCTTCATTCAACACTTGGCTGACTAAGTTTGACATCCGCATCCCTTCGACCAACGAATTGTCGTATTCAAAACGCAATTCCGGTACAATTCGCAACCGCATCGCCTTGCCAAGTAATGAACGAATATAACCGGACGCCTGATGCAGCCCTTCCATACCATTTTTTACCGCTTCCTGATCTTGATCGAACAAGAACGTGACAAATACTTTGGCATACACCAAATCACGCGAAAGCTCTACATCAGACACGGTTACCATGCCGATACGCGGATCTTTCACTTCACGCTGCAAAATTACTGCGATCTCTTTTTTTATCTCTTGCGCCACTCGCTGCGAACGGCTAAATTCTCTCGCCATTTTATTTTCCTTTGTTTATGCAAAAGGCGATCAAATGATCGCCTCGGTTTCTTGACAAAGATATTTGATGAGGCAACGTAGGGGCAGATTGTATATCCGCCCCTACTTTTGTCATAACGCTCGTATTATTATGATACGATTAAATACTGCGCTTAACCTCAATCGTTTCAAATACTTCAATTTGGTCGCCGACGCGAACATCATTGTAGTTTTTAACCCCGATACCGCACTCCATGCCGTTACGCACTTCGTTGACATCATCTTTAAAGCGACGTAATGATTCCAGTTCACCTTCATAGATCACCACGTTATCACGCAGAACCCGAATCGGATTATTACGTTTCACCACCCCTTCTGTGACCATACAACCAGCAATCGCACCCAGTTTAGGTGATTTGAATACATCACGCACTTCTGCCAAGCCGATAATTTGCTGCTTGAATTCCGGCGCCAACATGCCACTCATCGCGGCTTTCACTTCGTTGATCAAATCATAGATCACCGAGTAATAACGCAAATCGATATTTTCCGATTCCACCACACGGCGGGCAGAAGCATCGGCACGCACATTGAAACCAACCAGAATCGCATTCGACGCTGCTGCCAAGGTTGCATCGGTTTCTGAGATTCCACCAACACCGGAGCCAACAATTTTCACTTTCACTTCATCGGTCGACAATTCAACCAAGGATTGGCAAATTGCTTCGACCGAACCTTGAACATCGGCTTTCACCACAATATTCACTTCGGCAACATCGCCTTCGGTCATGTTGGTAAACATATTTTCCAACTTGGCTTTTTGCTGACGAGCCAGTTTTACTTCACGGAATTTTCCTTGGCGGTGCAATGCCACTTCGCGCGCTTTTTTCTCGTCACGCACTACCGTCGCTTCATCACCGGCTGATGGTACGCCGGAAAGTCCCAAAATTTCGACCGGAATAGATGGACCAGCTTCGGCAATTTCTTTACCGTTTTCATCACGCATCGCACGCACACGACCATATTCCAAACCGCACAGGACAATATCGCCACGACGCAAGGTACCGGATTGAATCAGCACGGTTGCAACCGGACCACGCCCTTTATCCAGATAAGACTCAATCACCACACCACTTGCCATTGCCTCGGTGACGGCGGTCAGTTCCAACACTTCTGACTGCACCAAAATCGCATCCAGCAACTCATCAATCCCCAAGCCTTTTTTAGCGGAAACATGGATAAATTGCGTATCGCCGCCCCACTCTTCGGAAATAACATCATATTGTGATAATTCATTTTTGACACGATCTGGATCAGCTTCCGGTTTATCAATTTTATTCACCGCCACCACCAACGGCACTTTTGCCGCTTTGGCGTGTTGAATCGCTTCGATAGTTTGTGGCATCACACCGTCATCAGACGCTACCACCAATACCACGATATCGGTGGCTTTGGCACCACGCGCCCGCATCGAAGTAAACGCAGCGTGTCCCGGTGTATCCAAGAAGGTGATCATGCCGTTATCGGTTTCAACATGATAAGCCCCGATATGTTGGGTAATCCCGCCGGCTTCACCGGAAGCCACTTTGGTTTTGCGGATATAATCCAACAATGAGGTTTTACCATGGTCAACGTGTCCCATAATGGTCACCACTGGCGCACGGTTGACTTCCACCGCAGTGCTGTCACGATCACTGAGCAACGACTCTTCCAGTTCGTTCTCACGGCGCAACATCACTTTATGCCCCATCTCTTCCGCCACCAGTTGCGCAGTCTCTTGATCGATCACCTGATTAATAGTCGCCATAGCGCCCATGCCCATCATGGTTTTGATCACTTCCGTGGCTTTCACTGCCATTTTTGCCGCCAATTCGCCGACAGTAATGGTTTCACCTATCACCACTTCACGGTTAACCGGTTGTGCCGGTTTGGTGAACTCTTGCTGTAGCGAGCTGCCACGGCGTTGATTTTTGCCACCTTTGATATTTTTCTGATTGCGGCGATTGGCTTCGCGCTCAGTTTTGGTGCTTTTATCATCATCACGACCGCCTTTTTTGGCTTTTTTCGCACGACCACGCCCTTCTTTACGCAGTTCTTCCTCACTTTCCGCTTCTTGGGCGTAACGTGAAGTCAGATGCAGATCGGTGAAGCTTTCGGTTTTTGGTTGCTCTTCTTTATGATGAGCGCTCAATTCCGCTAGCTTACGCGCTTCTTCTGCGGCTTTACGTGCTTTCTCTTCTGCTTTTTGTTGTGCCAACGCTTCGGCTTTACGGCGCAATTCGGCTTCTTGAGCTTTTAATTTCTCTTTTTCCGGATCGGTTTTCTTGCTCTCTTTGGCTTCAACCGCACTTTGTTCAGCTTTAGCCGCCGCTTCTTGTCGTGCTTTCTGTTGTGCTTCACGTTTGGCTTTTTCTTCCGCTTCCCGTTTTGCTCGCAGTTCAGCTTCTGCTTTGGCTTTCTGTTCGGCTTCACGTTTTGCCGCAGCTTCTGCTTCCAGACGAGCTTGCTCTTCGGCTTTTTGTTTCGCGATATCCTCAGCAGATGTCGGAGTAAAGGTTCGTTTTTTCCGCACTTCTACCTGAACTTCCTTGTTTTTACCACCGGAACCGGCGATTTTCAAGGTGCTGCGCTCTTTTTTCTGTAGCGTTAATTTTTTTGGTTTAACGCCTTCGCCACTCAACGATTTCAACAACTGTCGTTCTTCTTCTGCCGTAATCGGATCGCTCTCAAGTTTTTTGATCCCGGCATCAGATAATTGTTTTAATAACTGTTCAAGCGGGGTGCTAATCTCATTAGCAAGCTGTTTAACTGTTTTACTCATCTATTCCCCCTCAATTTACTCTGCGCCAAACCAGCAGATATTTCTCGCTGCCATAATCAATGTTGCAGCTTTTTCTTCGCTTAATTCTTCGATATCGGATAAATCGTCAACACTCTGTTCTGCCAACTCTTCCAAATTGGTAATCCCTTTTTCAGCAAACTTAAAGGCTAAATGGCGATCCATACCGTCCAATTCCAGTAATTCCGGCTGAATATTTGACTGCGACAACTTTTCCTGTTCGGTCAACGCAATGGTAGTTAACGCACTTTTCGCGCGATCACGCAGCTCTTCGATCAAATCTTCATCCATGCCATCAATTTCCATCAAATCATCGGTCGGCACATAGGCGATTTGCTCCAGTGAGGTGAAGCCTTCATCAACCAACAACTCAGCAAAGTCTTCATCGATATCCAGATGTTGCACAAACAGATTCAATGATTTGCTGGTTTCCTGCTGATGTTTCTCGTTCAGCTCTTCAGTGGTCATCACATTCAGTGTCCAACCGGTCAACTGGGTTGCCAAGCGTACATTCTGACCGTTACGACCGATGGCTTGTGCTAAATTCGCTGACTCTACTGCGATGTCCATCGAATGTTTATCTTCATCGACCACAATCGAGCTGACATCGGCAGGTGCCATCGCATTAATCACAAATTGCGCCGGATTGTCATCCCATAATACGATATCGACACGCTCACCACCCAATTCATTGGTGATCGCCTGCACCCGAGCCCCACGCATACCGACACAAGCCCCGACCGGATCAATTCGGCGGTCGTTGCTTTTCACTGCAATTTTAGCGCGTGATCCCGGATCGCGAGCCGCACCTTTGATTTCAATCAGCTCTTCGCCGATTTCCGGCACTTCGATACGGAACAGTTCAATGATCATTTCCGGTTTAGCACGCGTAACGAACAGCTGTGCGCCTTTGGACTCTGGTTTAATTTGATACAACACACCACGCACCCGATCGCCCGGGCGGAAATTTTCACGCGGCAGCATATCTTCTTTCATAATCACGGCTTCCGCTTGGTTGCCCAAATCCAGTTGAATCACATCACGGCTGACTTTTTTCACCACACCGGTGACGATTTCCCCCTCTTGGCTACGGAACTGCTCTAGCACTTTGTTTCTTTCCGCTTCACGAATTTTGCTGCTGATCACTTGGCGTGCGGTCTGCATCGTGATGCGGTCAAAAGCAATGGATTCGATTTCATCTTCAATGAATTCGCCCAACTGAATTTCCGGCTCTTCGTAACGCGCAGCCTCCAAAGTAATCTCTTTGGTTGGCGCAGTGACTTCTTCGACCACTAACCAACGGCGGAAGGTTTCAAAATCGCCGGTTTTACGGTCAATAACCACACGCACATCGATATCCATTTCATGTTTTTTCTTGGTCGAAATTGCCAAAGCATTTTCCAACGCATCAAAAATCTTTTCACGCGGTAATAATCTTTCGTTAGATACGGCTTCGGCCGCTAATAAAATTTCTTTACTCATTTTCGCCTCTGTCTACATCACCGCACTTTGCTGTGCCATGATCAAAATTAATCTTCAAATTTATAAACAATATTGCCTTTTTGGATATTCCCAAAGGCAAATACTTGCGGGTTGCCATCCACGGTCAGGGTAATCACATCGCCTGCAACACCGTCCAGTTTGCCGGTCCATTTACGGCGATCCAACACCGGCACACGCAAATGTACGCTGACCTCTTGTCCGATAAAACGCTGATAATGCGCTAAGCTGAACAGCGGTCTGTCCAATCCCGGCGATGACACTTCCAAATTATATTTGTCGGCGATCAAATCTTCGACATCCATAATCGCACTGACTTGGCGGCTGACATCGGCACAATCATCAACACTCACGCCGCCGTCTTTATCAATATAGACTCGCACCGTCAGAAAACGACCGCTGCGTTGGCACTCAATGCCGACCAACTCACAATTCAGTGCCTCAATGGAATCCTGTACCAATTCCTGTATTTTTTGTTCCAATGTTGCCAAGACAACCCCCAATCAAGAAAACGATTTATTGAAAAATAAGATATAAAAAAAGGGCTGACAGCCCGTTTCAAAATGGTTCAGCCAAGGCTAAACAGTCAAAATTATTGCACAAAAAAACCCCATATCGGGGCTTTGTAGGCTAGAACCGGAAGCTGATGTTTTTGTTTTAAAACCGCTAAAACAAAGCACCCGTTGCGTTTTGGCTTTACATTGAAACTTGAGCTGAAAGCAAATTTCAATTGGTTGCGGGGGCTGGATTTGAACCAACGACCTTCGGGTTATGAGCCCGACGAGCTACCAAGCTGCTCCACCCCGCGTCCGAAAATATGGGCGTATTGTAATGAGTTAAACCAGAAATAGCAAGTTTTCCGTCAATAAAAAGCGCTGAAATCCAAATTCAATCCGATTATTACCTCAACAGCACACAAAAGTGCGCTACCTTTAAAGCCCGATGCCACCGGAAATCCCGATTTGACCGCCAATACCAATGCTACCGCCACCAACACCGCCGCTGATACTGCCATTGTTGCAAGCCGCCAACCCCAGCGCTAACACAACGATTAAAATCCATTTCATTTATTCACCTCTTGCTTGCCATTATTCTTTTGCCAATACTCAAAAAGCTTTAAACCTGCCAGCAGATCTTTGCCAGCAATCGAATAAAACGGTTTAAATAACGGATATAAAAAACGGTATTTATGTAATATCTGCAATGCATATTGCCAATTTTGCTCACCGTTTGCCTGCTGACAATAGCGGGATACCGCACTTTCAACCATTTGCTGAGGCAAACTGTTACGATAAAGATCGTGAATAAAAATAATCAAATCTCTGGCTTTATTCCACTGCAAACGGTCGATATTCAACGTTGATTCGAAATCAATAAACCGCACTTTGCCATTTTCCCAGCCGATATCCCGTGTTGCCGGACGACCATGCACCAGATCCAAAGCATGCAATTCTGCCAAAGCGATTGCACAATCATTGATGATCTGCTGTTTTTGTTGTTGGTCACAGGCAGAATTTTGCAGCCATTGATCGACCGTTGCGCCAACATCCTTCAGCACCAAATAATCATCGTCCCACGCCACCAGCTCGGCACAAGGCGCCCCCACTTTATTCAGGTATTGCAGCGCCTGAATTTCTTGCGCCAGCGCCCGCTGCGGATTCGCTTTCAAAATACGCATAAATCCAGTACTTTTTTCCGCTTGTTTCAGCCAATATTTCTGATGGCCAACATCGAACGCAACGACACGTTCACCTCGATTGGCATTTAACACTTGCACAATAGTTTGCTGTAAATTTGTCATTATCATTTTTCAAAAAGGCAAAGAGCGGTTGGCACTCCGAACCGCTCTTTTATATTCCCATCCGGTTTAGATAAATTATTTTTGAATTAAACTCAGCAACACGACACGCTCACCCTGTAGTTGACAATCCATATTGTAATACTGGTTGCCATTCAAACGTACATCTGCGGTCAAGCGACTGGTGCTGCCGGCTTTATTCGGTGAGCTGCGAAATACCCGTTTGGTCGATGCCACTTGTTGAATTTTGGCAATACACAAATAATTTAGCTTAGCATCGCCACCGGTTCTGATCGATCCGACCGAGCGATCCGCTGAATTGCTGCTCAACATTGCGGCTAATTTTTTGCCAGTGGCATTCAATTCCTGCTGTTTTTTCGCCAGCGCTTCAGCCGACAATGACAAAGCATTACCGCTAGAATTTAACGCAGTGATCAATTTTCCAGCTGCATCAAATTCGTAACTGCCCTCGGCATCTTGTACCCCATACAGTTTTCCTGCTTTATAAAAAACTTTACGCTCACCTTTTTCACCCTGCTGCAACACATAGCTGAGTGAACCACCATTGAAATAAGCTTTATACATCTCTTTATTCAATTGGTACTGAAAGCTGTTTTGATTAGCCGCCGCTTGCTCCAACTGAGCAAAAGACTGATTCAACACTGATTGAGCCGATGTTGAACTTGTGCCGCTTTGATCGGTCAAATGACTACAAGCGGTCAATGCTAACACCGCAGACAGCACTGCTGTTTTTATAAGAGAGTTTTTCATAGAATTCCTTATTTTATTTGAAACGGATTCATTGAGAATCACTTAATGAAAAATAGATTGGCTCAAAACCAAGTGATTAAAATTTATTCACAAAATAGAAAAATTGCTTCATTCTATCGTTTTTTTTCACTGATTTAAACCTTCAAGGATGTTTTTTATGCTTCAAATGCCCGTTATTCGTATTCTGTTCATGCTGTTTTTTATGTTGCCGTTTGCCTTGCCGTTGTCGGCTAATGCCAACAACATCGAGATTAGTGAGGCACAAATCAATCACTATCTGAGCCAAAAATTGGGCTTTAACGATCAATTTAATCTGCCCGGAATAATCAATATCCGCTATAAAGTCGATCAAATGCAAGCAAACGTCGGGCGCAATAACAGTAATAAAATCGAGTTGGACGGCATTGTCAGTGCAGCATTTTCTTATAACAACCAGCAATTCGACAGTCGGATTAACTTGGTATTTGATGTGGAACCCGAATATAACGCCGAGCAGGGCGCAGTTTATCTGAAAAACTTGCGGATGTTGCGCTGGTCGTCGCAGCCGCAAAAATATGCCGACCAGCTGCAATTGATTATGCCGATGTTAAACAGTACTGTGCAAACGCTGCTGAACCAATTTCCGGTGTACACTCTCGACAGCAACGATACCACCCAAAATATGATTAAACAGATGGTGAAAAAATTGCGTGTCAGCGACGGGAAAATCGTATTGGAAACTTCAACGTTGTTATAAATTCTAACGGCTCAAGAAGAGTGCCGCTGCACCACGCACACCGCCGGAGTCACCATATTTGGCTTTTTTGATCACCGGCACCACCGCACTTCGCATCAAATGCGCCGGCAAGGCTTTCGGCAACGCTTGGTACAGATAATCAAAGTTAGACAAGCCACCGCCCAGTACGATCATATCCGGATCCAATGCCGTAATAATATTGCCGATGCTGATCGCGGTTAATTCAATAAATAGCTGTACGAAACTGACTGCTGTGGCATCGTTGGCATAAAATCGTTCAATAATGGTTTTTGCCGACAGCGCCTCACCTTTGAGATCACGATACAACATTTCAAAGCCGCGACCGGACAGGTAAGTATCCAAACAGGCACGATTGCCGCAACCGCACTCATAGATTGGGGCTTTATCCCAACCTAATAATTTTAAGGCGTGATAGTTGAGTTGAAGATGTCCCAACTCGCCTGCCATACCGACATGGCCGGCATGGGCTTTGCCATTGAACACCAAGCCACCGCCAAAACCAGTGCCCAAAATCAAGCCCAACACAAACGGATATTGCTGATTCTCTTCCGCCCAAGCTTCGGAAATAGCAAAACAGTTGGCATCATTTTCTGCCCGCACTTCACGATCTAAACGCTGGCTCAAATCAAAAATAATCGGGCGATTATCCGCCGCACGAATATTGGTGATCTCCGCTAATCCACTTTCACGATTGACAAATCCCGGAATCCCGATTCCCACCGTTCCCTTACATTCAAAACGGCTGTCGGCACGCTCCACCAAGCCGGCAACCGCTTCAAGCCACTCATGGTAATCCTCTTTCGGGGTGTTGACCCGCTCACTGTGCAATTTTTCCAACTTTTGGTTAAAAACCGCCAATTCAATTTTGGTGCCGCCAATATCCAATCCGTAATAATACATAATCTACTCCGTTAACAATGATTGCTTAGATTCTAGCGAAAAACGGCGGTTATTTCTTTGATACATTGCACGGAATCGCAAAAAAAGGTGGAAAAATGCAAAAGGTGGCGCTGTCTATTGAATCCATTTAAAAAAAGAGACAAGCTTTAAGCTAAGTGCGGTTATACTGCCGTATGTTAAATCAGCATAGAACAAGGAAAAATAATGTCAAAAATTCAATTAGTCGCGGAAGCTCAGTTGCCGACTAAATTCGGTATTTTCCGGATGGTCGGTTTTGAATTTCCCGATACCCACAAAGAACATGCGGCTCTGGTGATGGGCGACATCAGCGACAGTGAACACAATCCGGTGCTGGCACGAATCCACTCCGAGTGTTTAACCGGTGATGCCTTGCACAGCCTGAAATGTGACTGCGGCTTTCAATTGGAAACCGCACTTCGCCAAATCAGTGAAGCCGGGCGTGGCGTGCTGATTTATCACCGTGAAGAGGGGCGCGGAATTGGCTTGATCAATAAAATCAAGGCGTATTCACTGCAAGATCAAGGCTTGGATACCATCGAAGCCAATGAAGCACTGGGTTTTGCTGCCGATGAGCGCAATTTTGCGGTCTGTGCTGATATTTTCGAGCTACTAGGCGTTAAAAAAGTGCGGTTGCTGACCAACAATCCCAACAAAATCGACACAATGCGCGAAGCGGGCATCAACGTGGTCGAGCGAGTGGCACTGAATGTGGGCGAAAACCGTTATAACACTGCTTATTTAAGCACTAAAGCCGAGAAAATGGGGCACTTGATTGTGCATAGCCATGAGCATAGCGAACATAGCCATCATCAACACGGCGTTTGCTGCTCTTGCCAACGTGAACAAATTGGCGAATAAGTTAACACTACCAACAGTGCCAACCACCATTGCAAGTTGAAAGTACGGTTCCAGTTCACCTAATAATGGGGTTGGCAATTTGGCATGGGCGCTCACAACAGGTTTTGATCTGGCACGTTACTGCTCAGCCTGCCCAGGTAGTTGTTCTGATTGAGTCAGGCGGATTCTGCGGTACAAATCACGGCTATAAATACTGCTAGTAACTGCTGGATTGGCATAGCCCGCCAAATCAGATTTGATCAAATAGTAGTTATAATACTGAAACAGTGGCAATACCAACTGTTCCTGATTGATCACTTGCTCAATTTGTTGATAAATTTGCAACCGTTCGGCTTCAGTTACCGCACTTTCAACACTTTTTTGCAACAGCTCGTCCAGCTGTGGGTTGTGGTAAGCGACTTTGTTATTGGCGCTCTGGCTGTGAAAAATACTAAAAAAAGCCGAAGGATCGGGATAGTCTGCACACCAACCGGAACCAATCAAATCAAAATCCCCTTGCTCTCGTTGTTGCAACAATTGCTGGCGTGTGACCGCCTGCGCCTGGATCTGAATCAAGTCAGACTGTGACAACATCCGAATCAAGCGTTGTGCAAGTTGTGGGTGAATACCCTGCTGCTCATAAGTCAAACGCAAACGCAGTGGCTGACTGCCATCCACCCCTGCCTGTGCCAGCAATTGTTCGGTCACTGTTGGCGTCCAGCTCTGCTCCGCCTGTTGTGACTGCATATCGCGTGGTAAAAATTTGGTATTGATCCGCCCGATATTCGCAATATCGCTATTGATTTCCGGCAGAGAGATCATCGCTGTCAATGCTTTACGCACCGCACTTTGCGCTAGCCGTGGATGACGAAAATTAAATTCGTAATAATAACTGCAGAGTGTCGGCAGTGCCAATTGTTGCATCTGCGGCGGAGCAGGCTGTGCTATTTGACGCACCAGATCATAGTGCGCCGGATTATCGCTGCTGTCGAGCGCATGATAACTGACATTACGGAACGAAACATTATCAACATCCCAATAAAATGGATTTTTTTCCAACAATAAATCGGTCGTGTGACGGTATAGCAGATTATAAGCACCGTTGCTAACCAAGGTGCCATTGCTTTCCCCTTGATATTGTGGCAACAACGCAACATGGCTTAACATTTGCGGTAGATAGGGCATCGGTTGCGATAAGGTGATTTGTAGCGTCTCGGCATCCAACGCTTTAATACCCAACATTTCGACACCATATTCTTTGCTCAACACTTTTTCCGCATTTTCAATCGCCATAAAGCGCAAATATTCGCTGAGTGGATTGTCCGGTGCCTGCACTGCCAACGCATACCAACTTTGTACAAAATCCTGCGCCGTCAACGGTTCTCCATTTGACCAATGCAGCCCCGGTCTTAACTGAAAGGTCCAAATTTTATACTGTTGCTGCTGCCAAGATTGCGCCGCACCACCCTGCACTTTGCCATCTTGATCAATACGTACCAGACCTTCATATAAATCCTGAATCAGTGGCAATTGTGAGTCATCAGACAACTGTTGTGGCTGTAAAGTAAAGCCGGAAGTATAAAGCCCGCGTTTTAATAGATAACGGCTTTGATCCGGCAGCTCAAGCGTACTTTGCGGTTGCTTGGTTTCAGGCTCAGGCGACTGCCAATCGCAACCAAAAAGTGAGATCAGCAGCGACAAGCTGCCGAACATCAGTAGTGTTTTGCAACGGCAGTAATGTCTTTGCTTAAACCACTTCATCATTAACCATTCACCAAGCCGGGAAAGAGATTGCCGATCCCTGCAGCAGCAACTTCAATACCCAGCGCCATTAAGATAACCCCCATAATCCGTGTGACCACATTGCTGCCGGTATTACCCAAGGTTTTCACCACAAACGGTGCAGAACGGAACAAGAAATAACAAAATACGGAAAAGACTAAAATGGCAAGGGTGAAGCCGATGAAATCCAGCCAACTATGATAGCGCGAAGCCCATACGATGGTCGAGCTGATCGTGCCCGGCCCTGCCATAATCGGCATTGCCAGCGGCACCACTGCAATGTTGCCGTAATCAGATAGATCCGCACTTTTCTCCTCTTTGTTTTGTTTTTGTTCGCCCAATTTACCGCTGATCATGCTCATTGCAATCGAGACAATCAAAATACCGCCGGCGATACGGAACGCATTCAGTGAAATATTAAAAAGATTGAGAATGATCTGCCCCAAATACAGGCTGGTCAACAGAATCACCGCAACGGAAATACACATCGTTAAGTTGGTTCTATTGCGCTGCGCTTCGTATTGGTTAGAGGTCATACCGACGAAAATCGGTAGTACACCGAATGGATTCACCACCGCCACCAAGCCGATAAAAAATTGAATATAAATAGAATAATTAAAATCCGCCATCCCCAATGAACCTCTTTCAACAGCATAATATATTACCTATTATGCCATACCTGAGAGATAACGGCTATTGTGTTAGCCCAACTGATTAAGCAACACGCTGTAACCGACCGCAAGGGAACTGTCGTCAGTTTCAACCAGTGTTGCCGAACAGACCGCATTCATCAGCCAACGCTGTGCCGTTCCTTGACGCGGGGTTTCCCAGGTAGATTCCGGTGCGAACACTTGTGTTTCGTCGGTATTGGCGGTATAGGTGTAAGTAATCGCCGTGATACTACTACGTTCGCTACAGTTGTACACTTGGATATTGGAATAGATCTTACTTTTGTCACTTGAACCCAGCGATGCCAGACGATAATCGGCAAAGGCCCCCAAGCCAACCCGCACTTTGCCTAAACGCACATTGTACTCATCAATATAAAGGTAGGCATTTGGATTAACAGTATCAATATTGTCCAGTTTCACCGGCTTAAATTGTTCTACGGTTTTGCTTTGTTGGCTCAGTTGGTTGACCCAATCTCGGTTTTTTTGTAGGCGTTTGAGGTTATATTCATTCTGTGTACTTTGATTTGCGCTGCTAATATCATAGGAGATCTTGATGACGCTCTCGGTATTATTCCCGATGTGCAGCGAAGGGCGCGAATGTTGTTCATCCCATTGTTTAATAGCGCTATTTTGACAGCCCACGACAGACAACGATAGTGATACGATTATTCCAATTGTATTTATATTCATCTTATTTTTATACCGTTATCAAAATTGACGCTCACCAAACAAATCTCAGTGTTTTTACTTATGCCAATGACTTGATTTAAAAATACTAACTATAAGTTATTACTTTAAAAACTGGAGCCTATTCTATAGCGAATTACAATAAATGTAAAAACACTTTTCTTATTTTATCTCACTGAGATTGCCAGCAAAATAGTTAATCAGCAGCAAATAAACCGAATTAAGATTGTCGATTTCATGGCAGGTTTGATAGAATTGGGCAATTTTGCATTTAACCTGACATCTGAACAAAAGCTGATATGACAACCTCGAACTACCAAGCCGACGACATTACCGTCCTCAAAGATCTGGAACCGGTGCAACTACGACCGGGCATGTACACCGACACTACCCGTCCCAACCACTTAGGGCAAGAGGTGATTGATAACAGCGTCGATGAAGCCCTTGCCGGTTACGCCAGCAAAATCGAGGTGATTTTGCACGAAGATCAATCGCTGGAAGTGATTGATAACGGACGTGGCATGCCGGTGGATATTCACCCGATTGAAAAAATTTCCGGGGTAGAATTGATCCTAACCAAGCTGCACGCCGGCGGCAAATTTTCCAATAAAAATTACCAGTTCTCCGGCGGTTTGCACGGCGTGGGGATCTCGGTGGTGAATGCGCTGTCGGATCGAGTCGAAGTGACGGTAAAACGCAACGGCGAAATCTATCGTATTGCTTTTGCCAACGGTAAAAAAATCGAAGAGCTACAAGTGATTGGCAGCTGCGGACGGCGCAATACCGGCACCATGGTGCGTTTTTGGCCAAATCCGAAATATTTCGACTCGGCAAAATTTTCGGTTAGCCGTTTAAGCCACCTGTTACGCGCCAAAGCAGTGCTGTGTCCGAAATTGGAAATCAGTTTCACCGATAAAGTGAACGGTACGCAGGAAAGTTGGTGCTACCAAGACGGTTTGTCAGATTACCTGCAAGAAAGCGTGCAGGACGTCGCCACCATTCCTGAAATTCCGTTTGTTGGTGAATTTAAGGCTGATACTGAAGCCGTCACTTGGGCATTGATGTGGCTGCCAGACGGTGGCGAATTATTGGGCGAAAGCTATGTCAACCTGATCCCAACCCCGCAAGGCGGCACGCACGTCAACGGCTTACGCCAAGGCTTGCTCGATGCGATGCGTGAATTTTGCGAATTCCGCAATTTGTTGCCGCGCGGCGTGAAGC
This sequence comes from Testudinibacter crocodili, assembly GCF_006228025.1. NCBI lineage: Bacteria > Pseudomonadati > Pseudomonadota > Gammaproteobacteria > Pasteurellales > Pasteurellaceae > Testudinibacter > Testudinibacter crocodili. The sequence continues at coordinate 40,409 of NZ_VDHF01000078.1, read as the reverse complement.
TGACCGCTGATGACATTTGGGATCGCTGTGCTTATGTGCTGTCACTGAAAATGCAAGATCCGCAATTTGCCGGACAGACCAAAGAACGGTTGTCATCACGCCAAAGTGCGGTTTTTGTCGCCGGCACGGTGAAAGACGCCTTCAGTTTGTGGCTGAACCAAAACGTACAACAGGCGGAATTATTGGCGGAAATGGCGATCAACTCGGCACAACGCCGTTTACGTGCCGCCAAAAAAGTGGTACGTAAAAAACTGGTCAGCGGTCCGGCACTACCCGGCAAACTCGCCGATTGCAGCAGCCAAGATCTGAATAAAACCGAACTGTTTTTAGTCGAAGGCGACTCCGCCGGTGGCTCTGCCAAACAGGCGCGCGACCGTGAATTTCAGGCAATCTTACCGTTGCGCGGCAAAATTCTGAACACCTGGGAAGTGGCTTCCGATCAAGTATTGGCATCTAACGAAATCCACGATATTGCGGTGGCGCTGGGCATCGACCCTGACAACGATGACTTATCGCAACTGCGTTACGGCAAAATCTGTATCCTCGCCGATGCCGATTCCGACGGGCTACACATCGCCACCCTGCTCTGTGCACTGTTCCTACGCCACTTTCCGAATTTGGTGCAGCAAGGGCATGTCTATGTGGCAATGCCACCGCTCTACCGTATTGATTTAGGCAAAGAGGTGTTTTACGCTTTGGACGAGGGCGAAAAAGAGGGTATTTTAGATCGCCTAAAAGGCAAGCGCGGTAAGCCGAACGTACAGCGCTTCAAAGGGTTGGGCGAAATGAATCCGCTACAACTGCGCGAAACCACCATGGATCCGAACACTCGCCGTTTAGTGCAATTGACCTATCAACAAGCAGAAACAGAAACCATAGCGCAAGATGAAAGTGCAGTTGAGCAACATCAATCGACCAACCAAACGCTTGAATTAATGGATATGCTGCTGGCGAAAAAACGTTCTGAAGATCGTAAAAACTGGCTGCAACTCAACGGCAACCACGCCGATTTAGCAGTTTAATCCTCGCAGGTAATAAAACATGAGTGAACAACAAATTAACTACGAAGGCGTAGAACAAATGCCACTGGCGCATTTCACCGAGAAAGCCTATTTAAACTATTCGATGTATGTGATTATGGATCGCGCCCTGCCGTTTATCGGCGACGGCTTGAAACCGGTGCAACGGCGGATTATTTATGCGATGTCTGAATTGGGGCTGAATGCCTCCGCCAAATACAAAAAATCGGCACGTACCGTCGGCGATGTGCTAGGCAAATTCCATCCGCACGGTGACAGCGCCTGTTATGAAGCGATGGTGCTGATGGCACAGCCTTTTTCCTATCGTTATCCGTTGGTGGACGGGCAAGGCAACTGGGGCGCAGCGGACGATCCGAAATCTTTCGCAGCAATGCGTTACACCGAATCGCGTTTGTCGAAAATTGCCGAAGTGTTGCTATCCGAATTGGGGCAAGGCACGGTCGATTATCAACCAAATTTTGACGGCACATTAGAAGAGCCGCAATATCTGCCGGCACGCTTGCCACATATTTTGCTCAACGGCACCACCGGCATTGCGGTCGGGATGGCGACTGACATTCCGCCACATAATCTGAATGAAATTGCCGAAGCAGCAGTGCTGTTGTTGGATAATCCGCAAACCACGCTTGAACAGTTATTAACCATTGTGCAAGGCCCTGATTTTCCGACCGAAGCAGAAATTATCACGCCGAAAGAGGAACTCGCCAAGCTGTACCAAAACGGGCGCGGCTCGATCAAAATGCGGGCAATTTGGAAGAAAGAGGACGGCGAAGTGATCATAACCGCACTTCCGCACCAAACCTCTGGCTCCAAAGTAATCGCACAGATTGCCGAACAGATGCGCAATAAAAAATTGCCGATGGTCGATGATTTGCGTGACGAATCCGATCACGAAAATCCGACCCGGATCGTGATTGTGCCACGTTCCAATCGGGTCGATCTCGAACCATTGATGGATCACCTGTTTGCCACTACCGATCTAGAAAAAAGCTATCGGGTCAACATGAATATGATTGGCTTGGATCAAAAACCGGCAGTCAAAAATCTACATACGATTCTCAGAGAATGGCTGACCTTCCGCCGCACCACCGTCACACGTCGTTTGCAATATCGCTTGGACAAAGTGTTGGCTCGGCTGCATATTTTGGACGGTTTGATGATCGCCTATTTAAATATTGATGAAGTGATCGAAATTATCCGCCACGAAGACGAGCCAAGAGCGGTATTGATGCAACGTTTCAATCTCAGCCAAATCCAAGCTGATGCGATTCTCGACTTGAAATTGCGCCATTTAGCCAAATTGGAAGAGGTCAAAATTCAGGCGGAACAAGACGAATTAGCGCAAGAGCGCGATCAATTGCAACTGGTTTTAGGATCAGAACGCCGTCTCAATACGTTGATCAAAAAAGAGATTCAGCAAGATGCCAAAACCTATGCCAGCCCACGCCGCTCACCGATTGTAGAACGAGCCGAGGCCAAAGCGATTTCCGAAACCGACATGCTGCCTGCCGAGCCGGTGACCGTCATTCTCTCGGAAATGGGCTGGGTGCGCTGCGCCAAGGGACATGAAATCGACGCGCAAGGCTTGAACTATAAGAGCGGCGATAAATACCTGCAGCACGCCAACGGTAAAAGCAACCAAGCGGCGGTGTTTATCGACAGCAGTGGTCGCAGCTATGCGCTCGATCCGCTCGCCTTGCCGTCCGCCCGCTCCCAAGGCGAACCCCTGACCGGCAAACTCAGCCTACCAAGCGGCGCTGTGGTGGAACAATTATTGATGGATAACGAACAACAAGACTATCTGATGGCGTCCGATTCGGGCTATGGCTTCGTGTGTAAATTTGAAGATCTGATTTCACGTAACAAAGCGGGGAAAGCCTTGATCAATCTGACCGAAAACGCCAAAGTGTTGCCACCACAAGCCGTATTAGAGGATGATATGTTATTAGTCGCGATCTCTTCGATCGGCAAAATGCTAATCTTCCCGGTCACCGATCTACCGAGCCTGTCGAAAGGCAAAGGCAATAAAATGATCAGTATTCCGCCCGCCAATGCAAAATCGCGTGAAGAGCTGTTAAGCCGAATCCTGTTAATCAAACCGGAAAATAGCCTGATTTTCCATGCCGGACGGCGCAAAGTCACGTTGAAACCGGAGGATTTGGAGAAATTCAAAGGCGAACGTGGTCGCCGTGGCGGACAATTGCCGCGCGGATTGCACAGTAGTATGGAGATTGAAGTAGTGTGACCGCACTTTAAAGTATAAAAACAAAAGCCTTGTGCCAATTGAATGACATAAGGCTTTTTAATCGCTCAACCGATTTGATTAGTTTTTATGAATCCAGTGATCCATATCGGTTTTCAAGTTTTCAGATTTAGTACCAAAAATCGCTTGGATACCACTACCCACTACCACCACACCAGCTGCGCCCAGTGCTTTCAAGCGTGGTTGATCCACTTTACTGACATCGTTGACGCCGACACGCAGACGAGTGATACAAGCATCTAAACTTTTGATATTTTCTTTGCCACCGAAGGCCGCTACCAGATTGGCTGACATTTCGTCGCCACTGCTTGCCGCTGCAGCACCCTTCTCTTCGCTGTCGTCTTCACGACCCGGCGTTTTCAGATTCAAGGCTTTGATCACAACCGTAAATACCGTGAAATAAATCACCGCATAGATACCGCCGACCACCGGGAACAACCACAGTTTATGTGAATTGGCTGATAACAAAGTGAAGTCGATGAAACCGTGTGAGAAGGTCATACCGTGCACCATGCCCAGCATATTGGTGACCACATAAGCAGAACCTGCTAATAATGCATGGATTGCATACAGAATCGGCGCAACGAACATGAAAGAGAATTCTAACGGTTCAGTGATTCCGGTCAAGAACGACGTTAAGGCTGCCGAGATCATGATACCACCGACACGGGCACGATTTTCCGGTTTTGCCGCACGCCAAATTGCGATGGCAGCAGCCGGTAAGCCGAACATTTTGAACATATAACCACCCGCCAACTGCCCGAAATAACTCATTTCAGGGGTACGGCTGGCTTCAGTCGCTGATAAGAAACAGGTAACCACGCCGTGTTGGGTCACGCCACTGGCGTCGACACAAGTCCCAGCTTGGAAAAAGAACGGTACGTTCCAGATATGGTGCAAACCGAATGGAATCAAGCTACGTTCAACCACGCCATAAATCCCAAATGCCAATGCCGGATTTTGTTCCGCAGCCCAGCGTGAAAACGTATCGATTAACCCACCGACCGGAGGCCAAACCAATGACAACACCACGCCCAGTACAATTGCCAACGAACCGGTGACAATCGGCACAAAGCGTTTTCCGGCAAAGAAGCCAAGATACGCTGGCAATTGAATGCGGTAGAAGCGGTTAAACGCCCAAGCGGCAACGGCCCCGACCAAAATTCCACCGAGCACCCCGGTTTCGATATGTTCAACACCGACCACCGGCGCCATTACTTTCAGCGTCGCAACCATAATCCCATAGCCGACAACCGACGCTAATGCGGCTACCCCGTCATTGTTGGTGAAACCCAACGCAACCCCGATAGCAAACAACAGCGCCATTTGCCCGAACACTGAGCCACCGGCCTGTTCCAATAAATTGGAAACAACTTCCGGCATCCAGCTGAAATGCGCCGCCCCGATCCCTAATAAAATCCCCGCAATCGGCAATACCGATACAGGCAACATTAATGCTTTACCGATCTTTTGCGCAACCGCAAACAGATTACTTGACATACTAACCTCTAATAAATTGGTTCTTTTGAAGAGTATCTAAACGAGACCGCCGCTTTTCAGCCAACAACAAACAGTCCCTATAAAATATGTGGTATTACGCCCGATGGATTGCTCCATAGCATAATCGAGGCGCACTATAAACGATTTGGCTAAAAAGTGCCAATGACTTTCTATTATTAAATTCAAAAAATAAAATCTAGATCACATTTTTTTAATTTAGAAAAATAAATAGGAATGTAACGATAACAATTATGCAATAAAGCGTTTGAAAATTTCCGTGATCTTTGTTGCCAACAACTCACTGCCCTCAACACGTTCATTTTGCCAACTATCTAGTAAAATTTCCGGAGTGAACCGCACTTTGGCTTGTTCCGCAAGCGGTTGGTAGCTGATATGCCAGGGTTCGCGTCCTATTTCCAAACTAGAGACGGCTTGAAACGGTAGGGTAAAGTCAAAGTGCGGTAGTCGTTCGCTCAGCCAACAGGCTAAATCATAGAAATAACCGCTTTCTTCATATTCCCACGGCTCAAGCTGCAACGCTTGCCCCTGCGGTAAGCGCGTAGGGTCGTAAATATCAATTTCCGTTCCCCAATGATGGCGGCTGGCACCCGGCAACGCCGACCAACGTAAAATCGCTTGCACTTTTTGCCAATCATCAAGGCACGTCAAATCCAGCGGGTTACCGTCATCATCATGTACTTTGCGCTGACACAAAAACTTGCCGTTCCAGATCTGCTGCTGGCGTTTAAAATCACGAAAACTGCTTGCCGGTTGCAAATCAAAACCAGCCTTGACCGCACTTTGCTGTAGTGCGCTGAAAGCACGCTGCGTATCGGCTTGCAAGCGGTGATGAGTAGCGTAGGCTGATGGCAACGGCACCAGATGGACATCCGTTTTGCCGGTCAGCATTTGGTCAGTAAACAAAAATCGGGTCACAATTTAGCCTTAGCCTAATAAATTTTGTAGTAATTGACGATGCACCAAGCCCAAACGATACAGATCTTGACAGCTCACACACTCATCAACTTTATGAATCGTCGTGTTTAGTGGGCCGAGCTCTACCACTTGCGTGCCCATCTGGGCGATAAATCGCCCGTCGGACGTGCCGCCGCCGGTATCCAGTTTCGGCTCAATATTAAGATGTTGCTTGACCGCACTTTTCACTGCCTGAATAAAGTCTCCCTGTTCAGTCACAAACGGCAAGCCGGATAGATTCCAATCCAGCCGATATTGCAATCCATATTTCGCCAATAGATCCATCACCCGCCGTTGAATCAATTCCGGCGTCATTTCGGTGGAAAAACGCAGATTAAACTGCACCAACAGCTCGCCCGGAATCACATTATTGCTGCCGGTACCGGCGTGGATATTCGCGATTTGTAAGGTGGTCGGTGGAAAAAACGCATTGCCGCGATCCCATTCGATGTTCACCAATTTATCCAACATCGCAAGGGCTTTATGCACCGGATTATCCGCCAAGTGCGGATAAGCAACGTGCCCTTGAATGCCTTGAATCGTCAAATTGGCAGTGATCGAACCACGCCGCCCGTTTTTAATCATATCACCCAGCTTGACCGCACTTGAGGGTTCGCCGACCATGCAAAAATCCACTTGCTCGCCACGCGCCATCAAGGTTTCGACCACACGTACTGTGCCGTCGGTTGCCGCCGCTTCTTCATCAGAAGTGATCAAAAAGGCAATACTGCCCTGATGATCGGGATTGGCTTGCACATAGTGTTCTGCAGCAATCACCATTGCCGCCAGCGATCCTTTCATATCGGCTGCGCCACGCCCGTATAACATATCGTCAACGATTTCGGCAGCAAAAGGCGGATATTGCCAGTGGCTTTGCTCGCCGGTTGGCACCACATCGGTATGCCCGGCAAAGGCGATACACGGGCGTTGCGTGCCACGGCGCGCCCATAAATTCAAGGTGTCGTTAAACGGTAACCATTCAATTTCAAAGCCGACTTTTGCCAAACGTTCTGCAATCAGTTGCTGACAGCCCAAATCTTGCGGGCTGATTGAAGGACGGCGGATCAGATCCTGCGCTAATTCAATAATTGTCTGTTTCATCCGACCGCACTTTTAACCGTTAAACACGTTCGTATACTGTTTATCATTAAAACCGATTAACGCTTTTGCCGCGCCCAACACAATCGGACGTTTAATCAAAGTCGGCTGCGCCAACAACAATGCAAGTGCGGTCTGTTGGTTCAGCCCGTCTTTAGTGGCTTGATCCAAATTACGCCATGTGGTGCTGCGCTTGTTCACTAGCTCCTGCCAGCCGAATAACGCCTCGACTTCAGCGAGATAAGCCGCATCAATTCCGTCGACACGATAATCATGCAATTTGGCTTCAATGCCGTTCGCCGCCAACCACGTCAATGCTTTTTTGACCGTATCGCAATTTTTAATACCGTAAACCGTCACCATTGTTTTTTATTCCTTGTTATTGATTTTAGGGTCTGTCGCAGAATAATAGCAAACTTAGCCGTTTTTTGCAGAACGATTTACATTGCCGACAAGGTATGTTAAAAAGTCGGGCTAAAACTTAGCTTTACCCCTAATTTTATCAGGCAAACTATGACAACAACCTCTCAAACACGGCAATCTCCCGAAAGACAGACTTGGAGCAGCCGCCTTACTTATATTATGACTGTCGCCGGTGCAACGGTCGGTTTTGGTGCCACTTGGCGCTTCCCTTATTTAGTCGGCGAAAACGGTGGCGGCGCTTATGTTTTGCTGTTTTGTATCGCAATGATCGTAATCGGCATTCCGATGATTTTGGTGGAAAATGTGATTGGCCGCCGTATTCGAGTTAATGCCATTGACTCCTTTAGCGGCACTATCAACGGCAAACCGATCGCCACCGGCTGGAAATATTTGGGCTATTTGGGAATGCTCGGCTCGTTCTGCATTATGGCGTATTACATGGTGCTGGGCGGCTGGGTGATCAACTATATTATCAGCTTGTTCAACGGAAATTTGGAGATTTCACAGCCGGTGAGCAAAGAGCTGACAGCGGAATTTTTTAACCAAAGCATCAACAACAGCCCATTGATGATCAGCCTTTACACCCTGCTTTTTGTGATTATCAATTATATTATTTTGGTCAAAGGCGTTATCGGCGGCATTGAAAGAGCGGTGAAATATTTGATGCCGTTGCTGTTTGTGTTTTTGATTTGTATGGTGATCCGCAATGTCACCCTGCCCGGCGCCGCCGAAGGGATTCGATTCTATCTGCAACCGGATTTCAGCAAAATCACGCCACAACTGTTTATGTTTGTTTTGGGGCAGGTCTTCTTTGCGTTGAGTTTGGGCTTTGGAGTGATCATCACCTTATCCAGCTATCTGAAAAAAGGCGAAAATCTGGTACAAACTGCGGTGATCACCGGTTTTACCAACACGTTAATTGCGGTATTAGCCGGTTTTATGATCTTCCCCTCGCTGTTCAGTTTTGGCGTTGCACCCGATTCGGGGCCGACGTTGGTATTCCAAAGTCTGCCAATTGTGTTTTCCCACCTGTGGGCTGGCAAATTTTTTGCCGTCATCTTCTTCTCACTGCTGCTAGTCGCCGCTCTCACCACGTCGTTGACGATTTATGAAGTGCTGATCACCGCCTTGCAAGAAAAAACCCGCATGAATCGGCGCAAAGCAATTATTCTGGTGCTGGCAGCGATCTATATTTTGGGCAACTTACCGTCGATTTTAAGCTATGGTCCTTGGGCGGAATGGAAAATTTTCGGCAAAAATATCTTTGATGCCTTTGATTATTTCAGCGGCAACATTCTGTTTATGCTGACCGCACTTGGCTGCGCGCTGTTTGTCGGCTTTGTGATGAAAGACGAGGCAAAGCAAGAATTGACCGCCAACAGCAACTCCAAGTTTGCCAATATATGGTTTAACTATGTCAAGTATGTGGTTCCGCTGGTGATTTTGTCTATTTTTATCAGCAACTTTTAAGCTATATAGAAGCCAAAGTGCGGTCGAGTTGACCGCACTTTTTTACTTAGTAAAAATCTAGGGTGTGTTGATCTTTTAAGTATATTATTTGAGCTAAAACTATCCCTTTAGCCTAGCACGGCAAAGCCGTACTAGGTTACGCATAGATCAGCCGCTTTGCGGCTGCTTCAGAGAGGCAAAGCCTCTCATCAATGCTTAACCGATTGCGACCGTAGGTCGCTGTCGGATAAAATCACACTCTTTTTGTTTGATTTATAAACACAAAAGATCAACAGCCCCTAGATTTAAGCCTGAACGACCTTAAGCCGGATCGACCGGTTGCACAATTTCACTGGGATAACAGCCGAGAATTTTAAGGTAGGTGCTGACCTGTTTCAGTTCCTCAAGTGCGGTTTGGGTTTGCGGATCGTTGATATTGGCTTCGATCTCCAGATAGAACATCTCCTCCCACGGGCGGCCGTAGATTGGGCGTGATTCCAATTTGCTCATTTGAATATGATGGTTTTTAAACACTAATAACGCATCTACCAAAGAACCGGCAGTTTGCGGTGTGCTCATCAACAGCAATGTTTTAGTTTGCAGTTGAGGCGAAACCGTAATGGCGTTTTTGGCAATCACGATAAAACGGGTGATGTTGTTCGCTTGGTTGGCAATCTCCGTTTTCAGCACGCGCAAACCGTACAGCTTGCCACCATCGGCATTGCCCAGTGCGGCAATATTCGCTGTATTCAGTTGTGACACCAACTGCATGGCATGCGAGCTGCTCTCGCAATAGTTGATGTGCACCCGCTCCAATTGTTGAATAAATTGGCTGCATTGGGCAATCACTTGCGGGTGGCTGTATAAGGTATCAATCTGTTCAAGTGCGGTATCTCCGGCAACCAGCACGCAGTGTTTGATCGGGTAGGTCAGCTCACCGACAATCGATAATTGGGTGTGTTGCAGCAGATCATACACATCATTGATCGCCCCCGAGGTGGTGTTTTCCAACGGTAGAATACCGTAATCTGCTTCGCCACTCTCGACTTTATCAAAAATTTGCTGAAAACTGTCACTGCTCAGTTCGACTAACTGCTTTTTATAGCGTTCGGCATACTGACGCGCCGCTAGATTAGAATACGAACCGCGCACGCCCAAAAACGCAATACTGATGCTGTTTTCACGCTGTTGATTGAGTTTATTCTGCAAATATGCCTGTTGGGTCAACACCGAATCCTCAATAATTTTCTGAAAAATTTGGGTGATATATTGCGCTTCCAGTGGGTAGTTTTGTGCTTCAGCAAAATGAATCAACTCTTGCAGCAACTGCTGTTCACGCCCGGTGTCACGCAGTGGTTTTTTGCTGTGCTCTTTACTGCGTGCCACATCATAAGCCAAGCGGTGGCGCTCGGACAGTAGTTTCAGTAGATGGCGGTCTAGCTGGGTAATCTGTTGGCGGATTTCGTTCAAATCTTTTGGCATCATTTTTTCCGTTTAACGATAAGTTGTTTCATTCTATGTAGTAACCGCACTTTTCTCAAGTTCGGAACGCAAAAAACCCGGCTTTTTTGCCGGGTTGCTCGCATCACATCGTTATCACTGTTCGAAGGAGTCTTTTAATCTTTCACTCGCACGCCGAGCTTCACCTTTATGTTGTAATTTATTGAGTTGGCGCTCCAGCTTTTCTTCTAACTCATTAATGGTTTTATACATATCTTCTCCTTCGGCACTGGCGAACAGATCACCTAATGGCGTGCCGATGGAGGCTTCCGCCGAAAAACCTTTCGGGGTTTTGTTCAAAATAAGATGCGGATTAATCAGTTGGGTTTGCCACTTTTCCAGTTTTGCGATGCGATCTTCAACGTGAGCGCGAATGGCAGGGGTAATTTCCATTTGTTTGCTTGTAATGTTTACTGTCATAGTATTTACCTCTTTTTTAGGTAGGTTGCCGAGTGCGAACACTCAAGAAAAATCCATTTAACGTTAGTTACAACATAGTCCTACTATCAACAGATTTCAAGCCTTTTTCTTTGTTTTGTAACACAATTTATCAAAAAATAGGCATAAGGCAAAAAATCGGATAATTTCCCTTTTATTTTACGTTAAAATTGCTATGATAATCGAGATATATCACATCCGCCATCGATATAACTAATTATTTTTATTATATTTTTTGCTTATTATAACCGCTTCTCACGCCGCATTTTACTTTCAATATAACTACAGCTTGGTTTCACTTGGTAGCCGTTTTGATCAACAAATTCGATAAACGCCTGATAGAGTTTATCCGCCACGCCCTGTCCGCGCAACGAGGGATCGACGTGGGTGTGATAGGCATCAAGCGTATTCTGATTTAAAGTGCGGTATGCCAACTCTGCAATCCGCGCGCCGTCACGCTCGATCACAAATACGCCTTGCCCTACCTGTTGTTGGTGTTGAATCTGCATATCATTCTCCTTTTTTAATGTTTAACCCAATCCTGTGCCTCAGGGGTGACACTGCTATCGAGCGCAAAATCGGCAGTATCCGAAGCAATAGTTTTCTCTTCATTTGCCCATTCGCCCAGATCGATCAATTGGCAGCGTTTGCTGCAAAACGGGCGAAACGGGCTGTTTTCGCTCCACTCGACTGATTTACGACAAATTGGGCACCGTACGCTGACTATCTCATTTTTCATGTTTTTTCCCTGCTAACGCTAAATAATGTTGATGTAATTGCAGCACTTGCGCGCGTAAATCATTTTTAGACTCAGATAAGATGCGATCATTGTTAATCACATCATCGGCTTTTGCCAAACGCTGCTGGCGGCCGACTTGTGCCTGCATAATTTTTTTGATCTGTTGAATATTATTGTTGTCACGCCGCACCGCTCTTTGCAGTTGAACGGCTTCACTAACGTCCACCACTAAGACCCGATCACAATACTCGGTTAATTTATTTTCAATCAACAACGGCACTACCCACAACACATAAAGTGCGGTTTGTTGTTGTAGCTGGCTCAACATACGTTGCCGAATTGCCGGGTGCAGCAGTTGATTCAGCCATTCGGTTTTCTCTTTGTCAGCAAACACGATTTGACGCAACGCCGCTCGATCCAGCACACCCTCGGCGGTGATCACCTGCTGCCCGAAATATTCGGCAATCTGCACTAATAACGGCGATCCTGGCGCCACCACTTCGCGTGCCACCACATCGGCATCCACAATCGGCACGCCCAGCTCAGCAAACAAATCGGCAATCGTACTTTTGCCACTACCAATGCCACCGGTTAGTCCTATGATATAGGCCATTTGATTTCCCTAAGGTTTATCTGCTGTCTTATACACTTCTGCGCCTTCACACTTACCAATCGCCAAAACTAGCACCGTGATTGTATTATTATTCACTTCATATACCAAACGATAACCCGAAGTACGCAGTTTAATTTTGTAACGCGCTGAATAGCCGGATAATTTATCACTCATAGTGTGCGGTGCAATCAACCTTTCTGTGAGCTTCTTTTTAAATTGCATTCGTACCGTTTCACCCAGTTTACGCCACTCTTTTAATGCACGTTTATCAAAAATTAATTCATAACTCATCAAGTGAAACCTTTACCGCTTCCAATGTTTTCAAACGTTCGTCTGCAATTCGGTTTAATCTTTGGTCTTCCAGTATTTCTTGAAAATACTCAAATAATTCCGGCGTTACGCAATAAAACGCCGGTTCGTTGCGATTTAAGATCGCAATTGCGCCACTATCACTGGCTGCAACGGTTCCCATTGGGTTTTTCTTGAGATCAGTAATGCTGGCAACGGTATTGGTTAAAATTTGATGTATAGCCATATTGCTCTCCTATATTTAAAAATTCAGAATAGCACCAATAAAAGTTTTTTTAAAGTAGCACAAACCGCACTTTGATCATAAAAAAACCTGCTGTCAACAACAGCAGGTTTGATCTTTAATCGAATAGCTTACAGTGCTTTCAAAATATCATCCACGCGCTCTTTAGCATCGCCGAACAACATTTGGGTGTTGTCTTTGAAGAACAATGGATTTTGCACCCCGGCATAACCCACCGCCATGGAACGTTTGAACACGATGACGTTTTGCGCTTTCCACACTTCTAACACCGGCATGCCGGCAATCGGACTATTCGGATCGTCTAATGCCGCCGGATTGACGGTGTCGTTGGCACCGATCACCAACACCACATCGGTGTCTGGGAAATCTTCGTTGATTTCATCCATTTCCAGCACTACATCATAAGGCACTTTGGCTTCTGCCAATAGCACGTTCATGTGTCCCGGCAAGCGACCGGCAACCGGGTGGATCCCGAAGCGGACATTGATACCTTTGTCACGCAATTTCTGGGTGATTTCCGCCACTGGATATTGCGCTTGCGCCACTGCCATGCCGTACCCTGGGGTGATGATCACCGAGCTGGCATTTTTCAACAATTCCGCCACTTCTTCAGCATTGGTTTCACGGTGTTCGCCCTGTTCTTCATCCGAACTGGCCTGCACATCGTTACCAAAGCCGCCAGCGATAACGCTGATGAAAGAGCGGTTCATGGCTTTACACATAATGTAAGACAGAATCGCACCGGAAGAACCCACCAATGCACCGGTGACGATCAGCAAATCGTTATTTAGCATAAAACCAGCCGCTGCCGCTGCCCAACCGGAATAGGAGTTCAGCATGGAGACCACCACCGGCATATCGGCACCGCCGATAGAAGCCACCAAATGCCAACCGAATGCCAAAGCAATAATTGTCATCAGAATCAACGGGAATAAGCTGGCGTCGCCAACAAACGTGAACATCAACAATACAGAAACCACCACCGCAGCCAAATTCAATTTATGGCGGTGTGGCAAGCTCAACGCTTTGGAATTGATGATGCCACGCAATTTACCAAACGCAACAATCGATCCAGTGAAAGTGACCGCACCGATAAAGATGCCTAAAAAGACTTCGACATCGTGGATATTCTGCATCACAGAATCCATCACGCCATGTGGGGCAAAATAGCTGTTAAAGCCGACTAATACCGCCGCCAAACCAACGAAGCTGTGCAAAATCGCCACCAGTTCCGGCATTTCGGTCATTTCGACTTTCAGCGCACGTTGGATCCCCAGCACTGCCCCGATCACCATCGCAATCACGATCCACCAATGACCTTGTGTTTCCGGCCCGAAAATTGTTGCCACCAACGCAATCGCCATCCCGACGATGCCATACCAACAACCGGCTTTGGCAGTTTCATGTTTAGAAAGACCGGCTAAGCTCATAATAAATAGTAGTGCTGCTACAATATAAGCGGCTTGTACAAAACCTGCAGACATGTTTTTCTCCTTAACCTTTTCTAAACATTGCCAACATGCGTTGTGTCACTTTGAAGCCACCAAAAATATTGATGCTGGCGACTAACACCGCAATAAATGACAGGAATGTCACGACCCCGTTGCCGTGCCCGATTTGCAATAATGCACCGACAATGATAATCCCGGAAATTGCATTGGTTACCGCCATCAATGGCGTATGCAACGCATGGCTGACGTTCCAAACCACATAATAACCGACCACACAAGCCAGTACGAAAACAGTAAAGTGCGACAAAAATGCCGCCGGTGCAACCGAAGCTAGCCACAAGAAGGCGGCGGCAACTGCTGCCATAATGCCGTATTTCACAGCCGGATTAACTGGTTTCTCTTCTTTTTTCGCAATCGGCGCCGCTGCTGCTTTTTGCTGTGGCTGTGCCGATACTTGAATCGGTGGCGCCGGCCAAGTCACTTCGCCGTCACGTACGATAGTCACGCCGCGTAAAATCACATCGTCAAAGTCGATATTGATCTTGCCATCTTTCTCTTTGCACAACAATTTCAATAAGTTGACTAGGTTTGTGCCATACAGTTGTGAAGATTGGGTTGGTAAACGGCTTGGCAAATCGGTATAACCGATGATTTTCACTTGATTTTCGGTAGTGACCACTTCACCGGCTTTAGTCAACTCGCAGTTGCCGCCAGTCGCCGCCGCTAAATCGACGATCACGCTGCCCGGTTTCATTGACTCAACCATCTCTTTGGTGATCAAGCGTGGCGCCGGTTTGCCCGGAATCAGTGCGGTCGTGATGATAATATCCACTTCTTTCGCTTGCTCGGCATACAGTGCCAACGCACGACGATTAAATTCATCAGACATCACTTTGGCATAGCCGTCGCCGCTGCCGCCTTCCTCTTTGAAATCGATCTCCAGGAACGAAGCGCCCATGCTTTGTACTTGCTCTTTCACTTCCGGACGAGAGTCAAACGCACGCACAATAGCGCCCAAGCTGTTTGCCGCTCCGATCGCTGCCAAGCCTGCGACGCCAGCACCGATAATCAACACTTTCGCCGGTGGTACTTTGCCCGCCGCTGTGATTTGCCCGGTGAAGAAACTACCAAATTCGTGAGCCGCTTCCACCACTGCACGATAACCGGCAATATTTGCCATCGAACTTAAGGCGTCTAATGCTTGTGCCCGTGAGATACGCGGTACAGATTCCATGCCCAGCACGTTAATTTTTTTAGCTGACAGCTTTTCGACTAATTCCGGATTTTGCGCAGGCCAGATAAAGCTAACCAAGGTTGCGCCTTCTTTAATGGCAGCAATTTCCGCATCGGTTGGTGCGTTTACTTTAAAAATGATGTCAGAATTCCAAACATCGGTCGCCGTTCCGACCGTTGCGCCGGCTTCGGCGAAAGCCTGATCTTCAAAGCTGGCTTTAAAACCGGCATTATGTTCCACAACCACTTCAAACCCGAGCTTCAAAATCTGCTCGACGGTTTTCGGTGTTGCCGCCACCCGACTCTCATTGTCGAGCAGTTCTCTAGGTACACCAATTCGCATAATCGTTAACTTCCTTAATTGACTGGTTAAAAAAGTTTGGACATTCAAATGCCCAATCCAAAAAGCATAGACTGACTCCAATCCTTGCTACTATTTTTACTGCGACCGCACTTGGCAGCAGCAAAAAATAAATCCGGTTAACTTTATCACTTCTTACAGAAAATGGGGGAAAATTTTTAAAAAAATCTGTGCACTCAAAGCAGAATATGCTATTAAAAGCGCTCTATTGATTTACCGAAAATAAAAATACCATGCAACTACCACAATTACAGTCCGCTACATTACTTCGTCGTTATAAACGTTTCCTCGCCGATATTGAATTATCCAACGGCGAAATCATGACTATCCATTGCGCCAACACCGGCGCGATGACCGGCTGTGGCGAAGCCGGCGATACCGTTTGGTACTCCACCTCCGATAATCCGAAACGTAAATATCGTCATTCATGGGAACTGAGCGAAAAAGCCAACGGTGATTTGGTGTGTGTCAATACCGCACGCGCCAACCAATTGGTGCAAGAAGCATTGCAACAAGGCAAAATCGCAGAATTAGCGCAATATCAAATAATTAAACCGGAAGTGAAATACGGCACAGAAAACAGCCGGATTGATTTTTTATTGCAAGCAAACAAGCCGCAAACCGCACTCTCCGATTGTTATCTTGAAGTCAAATCCACAACCTTATTGACTGAAAGTGCGGTCGGCATGTTCCCAGACGCCAAAACCGAACGCGGGCAGAAACACTTGCGGGAATTAATACAAATGCGGCAACAGGGACAAAGTGCGGTGATCTTTTTTGCGGCACTGCACAGCGGAATTCAGCGTTTTCAAGTTGCCGAACAGATTGATCCGCATTATGCGACATTACTGAAACAAGCGCAGCAAGCTGGCGTGCAACTGCTTTGTTATAACTGCGTCTACCATCTCGAAAACACTGCCCCGAGCGCACTTTGTTTAAATCACGCAATTCCGATTCAACTATAAAGAATTGTAAAGACACTTTTAAACATAAATGATAAGAATTATCATTAGCGCCACTAGATAAGAATATAAATAAATCTAGATAATCACTCCAACATTTCACGCCTCTCCCCACAAGAGGCTTTTTTTTGCTTAAAATTTGGTGGGTTAATCAACAAAACTCCAACATTTCACGCCACTATGCCAATTCTCCCACAACAGGCTTTTTTTTGCTTAAAATTTGGTGGGTTAATCAACAAAACTCCAACATTTCACGCCACTATGCCAATTCTCCCACAACAGGCTTTTTTTTGCTTAAAATTTGATGGGTTAACCCTTTCTATTTGCGTTTTTATGCTTATAATAATCCGTTTATTATTTATCAATATCCAATCACATTTGAGAATATTATGACTGAATTAAATACTGTGCTCGCCGAGCTGAAACGCGGTGTAGAAGAAGTGCTTTCCGAAGCGGATTTAATTGAAAAATTGAAAGAAAACCGCCCGTTGCGCATCAAACTGGGCGCTGATCCGACTGCACCGGATATTCATTTGGGGCACACGGTGGTGTTGAATAAACTACGCCAATTCCAACAATTAGGGCATGAAGTCTATTTCTTGATTGGTGATTTCACCGGCATGGTCGGCGATCCGTCCGGTAAAAACACTACTCGTCCGCCATTAACCCGCGAAGATGTGCTGGCGAATGCGGAGACCTACAAACAACAAATTTTCAAAATTCTCGATCCACAAAAAACTAAAATTGTGTTTAATTCCGAATGGTTAGGACAATTAGGCACCGAAGGTATGATCCGCCTTGCCTCGAATTACACGGTTGCACGGATGTTGGAACGGGACGATTTCAAAAAACGCTTCACCAACAATCAACCGATTGCGATCCACGAATTTATCTATCCACTGCTGCAAGGGCACGACTCGGTTGCATTACAGGCAGACGTGGAATTGGGCGGCACTGACCAAAAATTCAACCTGTTGGTCGGACGTGAACTGCAAAAATCCGCCGGACAAAAACCACAAGTGGCGATCACCCTGCCATTGCTCGAAGGCTTGGACGGTGAGAAGAAAATGTCAAAATCACTCGGCAACTATATCGGCATCAGCGAAGCGCCGGACGAAATGTTCGGCAAAGTGATGTCGATTTCCGATGACTTAATGTGGCGTTGGTATGATCTGCTCTCTTTCCGCCCGTTAAGCGAAATTGCACAATTCAAACAAGAGGTTGCCAACGGTAAAAATCCGCGCGATCTGAAAGTGTTGTTGGCAAAAGAGATTATCGCCCGTTTCCACAGTGAAGCCGACGCTGACGCTGCCGAACAAACTTTTATCAACCGTTTCCAAAAAGGCGCGATGCCCGACGAAATGCCGGAATTTGAATTCCAAGGCGAAATCGGTTTGGCAAACTTATTAAAAGAAGCCGGCTTAGTCGCTTCCACCTCCGAAGCCAACCGCATGGTGCAGCAAGGCGGCGTGAAAATTGACGGTGAGAAAGTGGAAGACGCCAAATTGGTGATCACCGCCTCAAGTGCGGTTTACCAAGTCGGCAAACGCAAATTTGCCCGCGTCACAGTAAAATAAGCACAATTTAAAAATCAATAAATGGCAAGGTAAACACAGCCTTGCCATATTCATTTGAAGCAATCCTTTTCTCATTCCCCCACATAGTTTTACACTAAAAAATACAAAATCACTGATTTCTTGTTAAGCTGAACACGATTTATTTAAGAAGTTAGGAGTTATTATGAAGAAAATTGCCTTTAAATCGACTATTTTAGCGTTAGCATTGTTATTTGCTGCTGGTTGTTCCAATATGAACACTCGACAAAAAAACACTGCAATTGGTGCGGCAATCGGTGGTGTTGCCGGCAATGTTATCGGCAACAGCACCGGTGCAACCCTTGGCGGTGCCGCGCTGGGTGGCGTTATCGGCAGCCAAATCAACTAATCATACTTCCAAGCGGGATTTTTCCCGCTTTATCTTTGCTGTTTTTCCCCGTATGCTACTAACGTTTGTTTCTCTTTTATCAAGGACAATCCGCTATGAAAAAGCCACAAAAATTTCAGAAAATGGTCAAAGTTGATGCCTATCTGATCCCCGAAAGCGAAGCCGAGCAATACATTGCCGACCGCACTTTAACTGCGCAACGTTTAGAAAAAGCGATGCTCACCTTCTGTGAACGCATCGAATACGGTGGCAAAGGCTCAGAAGACGGCGAATTTATCACCGGCATCGACCAACACGGCGAATATCAAGTTTTAATGCACCTCAGCCCGGAAGAGGTGGAAATGGTCATGGGCTGCGCAACCGAAGAAGAACTGGTTGCGTTGTTGAAAGCGCAGTAGCAGAATTATAGGTTAAACGCAAATTTCATTGTTTCTTGTTCAGATCTTGGAATACCTATTTCAAATGCGATTTTTTGCCAGTTTTTGACAGAAAAAAATGACAAAAACGGAGGCGCAGCAAGTTGTTTATTATTATCTAAAATTCACCATTCAAATCTGTTTTAAACCGTAGTGCACCCATTCGGTTCATATCGTGCACACCGAGCAAATAGTCACTATCCATTAGTGTGGCAGGACGACGATTTTCTTGATGAGCTAATGCAGCCTCACGACATTTCATCAAGAGACGCCCCCAACGATCGGGATTTGTTGAGCGAAGGGGGAAACAAGCCAATCAATATCGAAAATTTTCCTTGCCACGCACCATATCGGAAATAAGTGTTCCCACCAAAATAGGCGAAGTAAATTGTTCCCAGTGTGCAAAAACATAAATATGTCTACTCATTATTATTTTCTCAACAATTCAATATCTTGTAATTTTCTGCCTAATTCATCATCCTGAGCGACTAACTGTAAATCTTGCTCCAAACCTAAAATTCCAAGTATCATCACATAGTATCCTATTGCCACATTAGGATCACCGTGCTCAATTTTACGCACAGTATGACGACTAAGTCCTGAGCGTTCAGCAATTAAGGTTTGGGTTAATTTTCGTCTTTTAGCTGCTAATAATTTACGTTTTCACCACCGGATAATACGGATCGCCACACCTGTTCAAGTGCCATTTTATGCGTGTGGTTGCTGATGTTGGCGCTTCTCCTCGTACCTGTTCTCTGTTTAGATATTGATTTTGCATAACTCCCCTGCTCACTCATGTTTTTGCGATAGTATGCAATAACTAAAAGGCAGCGGATGCCAAACAAAACCCTAAAAACAAATTTCCTGTTTGTACTTGCGATATGCTAAATTGACCGCACTTTCACTGCTTTTTTAAGGATTCAGCCATGTCGTCCGAACTTTGTTATCCTGTGGAAAAATTTCAATCTTTGTTGCAAGCTGCCGAATTATCAACGCTTGCCGATGCTGATTTTTTATCTCAGCTGAATACCGCACTTGCGATGTCGGATTTTGTTGTTGAAGTACTGCACAAGCAACCGCCATTATTGGCACAATGGGCGCAACAGCCGCCGTCGTTGCAGACCTGTGCCGATTACCCTGCCCGCTTGCAAGCCGAATTAGCTAATATAACAACAGAAGAACAGCTTTATACCTTACTGCGCCAATTTCGTAATCGGGAGATGGCGGCGTTGAGTTTTTGTCAGAGTTTGAATCTGATGTCGGTGGAACAAACCTTTACCGCACTTTCACAATTGGCGGAGAGTCTGATTGTGGCGACGCGCGATTGGCTCTATCCGAAAATCTGTCAGGAACTGGGTACGCCGGTCAACAAGTGCGGTCAGCCACAACCGCTGTTAATTTTAGGTATGGGCAAATTAGGCGGCTTCGAACTGAATTTCTCCTCCGATATTGATCTGATTTTCACCTATCCGGAAAAAGGCGAAACCGTCGGTGCAAGACGCAGTGTCGACAATTCACAGTTTTTTATCCGCTTGGCGCAGCGGATTATCAAAGCCTTGGATCTGCACACCATCGACGGCTTTGTATACCGCACCGATATGCGGCTGCGTCCGTTCGGCGATGCCGGCGCATTGGCATTGAGTTTTGCCGCGATGGAAGATTACTATCAAGAACAGGGGCGCGATTGGGAGCGTTATGCGATGATTAAGGCTCGGCTGATGGGCGAGGACGACAGCAATCCGTATCATCAACAACTGAAAAAAATGCTGAAGCCGTTTGTGTATCGGCGCTATATTGACTTCAGTGTAATCCAGTCGTTGCGCGATATGAAAGCGATGATCGAACGTGAGATCCGGCGTCGTGGGCTGGTGGATAACATCAAACTGGGTGCCGGTGGCATTCGCGAAGTGGAGTTTATCGTACAAGTATTCCAACTGATCCGTGGCGGACGTGAGCCAGCACTGCAACACCGCAGTTTGCTGACAGTGCTACCGCACTTGGTGCAGTTGAATCTGATTCCGGCAGAAGAAGCACAGGCACTGCAAGCAGCTTATCTGTTTCTGCGCCGAGTAGAAAACGTGCTGCAAGCGATTGATGATAAACAGACGCAACTGCTGCCGCAAAACGAGGGTGACCAAGTGCGGTTGGTACATGCCTGCCGCCGCTTCCGCTGCTTAAGCCAAAACGGACAATGGATTGAGGTTGAAAATCCGATTGGCGATTGGCAGACATTTTATGCTTATTTGCAGCAACAGCAGCAAAATGTCCGTAATGTGTTTCAGCATTTGATTGGCGACGACAACGAGAATCAGTCAAACCAAGAGCATGATTCAATATGGCGTGATTTTTTGAATAGTTATCAAGATGACGAGCTCAGCAGCTTGTTACAGCAATATTCGTTTGCAGAAACGACACACAACGAATTGCTAGCGGTTTTAAGCCGTTTCCGCAGCGAAATTCAACGCCGCCAAATCGGACAACGTGGGCGTGAAGTGCTGAATAAGCTGATGCCGTGTGTATTAGATAAACTGTTTGTCCGGCCGGATATCAGCAATGTGCTGCCTAAAATTTTGAATATCATCAGCAATGTCGTCACTCGCACCACCTATCTAGAGTTGCTGCAAGAACACCCAGCAGCGTTGGATATGCTGATTCGCCTCAGTGCCGCTTCGCCGATGATTGCCGAACAGATCGCTAACTTTCCGATTCTACTCGATGAGTTGCTAGATCATAAAACCCTGTTCAATCCACCACCGTTCACCGAATATCACAACACGCTGAAAGAGTATTTAATGCGTATTCCGCAAGACGATGAAGAACAACAAATCGACGCCCTGCGCCAATTCAAACAAGCCACCCTGCTGCGCACCGCCGCCGCTGATATTTTAGAGGTGCTGCCGGTGATGAAAGTCAGCGATCACCTCACCTATTTAGCTGAAGCAATGATTAGCGCCGTGGTCAATCTGGCATGGCGACAAACTAGCGAACGTTTCGGTACGCCGGATCATTTGCAACCGGAACAGAAAAACTTTTTGGTGATTGCTTACGGCAAACTGGGCGGCATTGAGTTGGGCTACAATTCGGATTTGGATCTGGTTTTTTTATACGATGCACCGCCGAACAGTCAAACCATCGGTGGCAAACGCAGCATCGACAGCAGCCAGTTTTACTTGCGGCTGGCACAAAAGATTATCAGCATTTTCAGTATGAATACCCGTGCCGGCATTTTGTACGACGTGGATATGCGCTTGCGTCCATCCGGCGCAGCAGGCCTGCTGGTCAGTAGCCTGACGGCGTTTGAAACCTATCAACAGCAAGACGCTTGGACTTGGGAAAAACAGGCGTTGGTTCGCACTCGTGCAATCTATGGCGAAACCGCACTTCGCCAACGCTTCGAGCAGATCCGAGCCACTATTTTGGCAACACCACGTGATGTGGCGCAGTTGCGGCAAGAGGTCAGCCAAATGCGGCTAAAAATGTATGAACATCTTGCCGGAACCGAAGTAGATTGCTTTAATATCAAAACCGATCCAGGCGGCATCACCGATATTGAGTTTATCGCCCAATACTTAGTACTTG
Source organism: Testudinibacter crocodili (assembly GCF_006228025.1). NCBI lineage: Bacteria > Pseudomonadati > Pseudomonadota > Gammaproteobacteria > Pasteurellales > Pasteurellaceae > Testudinibacter > Testudinibacter crocodili. Next base: position 17,872 of record NZ_VDHF01000078.1, on the reverse strand, counting down.
CCAACACCCCGAATCACCCCGAACTGAGCCACTGGTCGGACAACGTACGGATTTTTGATAGCATGGCGCAAGTCGGGGTGCTCAGTGCGCAACAAACCAAGCAATTAAAACGCTGTTATGTCGATTTGCGCAATGAAATTCACCATTTGAACCTGATTGGTAAAAAATCGATTGTCAATGCTGAGCAATTTAGTGTAGAAAGGGCGTTTGTCAGAGAAATGTGGCAAAGCTTATTGGGCGATTAGCCAAAGTGGCTTGTGTATTTTGTATAAAAATGCAAAATAACTAAGGTCTGTTGATGTTTATACGTTTTAAATAGGATGATTATGATACGCGATACCGAATTAGTCGAATGGTTCCGAGAATCCACGCCTTACGTCAGCCTGCACCGTGATAAAACCTTTGTGATTATGCTGGACGGCGATACGATTGCTTCAAAAAACTTTATTAATATTATCAATGATATCAGCTTATTACACAGCCTCGGTATCAAATTGGTGGTGGTATTCGGCGTGCGTCATCAAATCAACGAAACCCTACAAGCCCATGATATTGCGCCTGTCTATCATAAAAATATTCGGGTAACCGATGCTGAAACGTTGGAATTGGTGAAGCAGGTAGTCGGTAAATTGCAATTTGACATCAGCGCCCGCCTGTCAGTGCGCAGCTTTAATGCCGGCAACCACAGTAACACCAGTATTAACGTGGTCAGCGGCAATTTTGTCATCGCCCAACCGATCGGTGTTGATGATGGCGTGGACTATATGTTGAGTGGCAAAATCCGCCGGATTGATATCAAAGCCATCAAACAGCAGCTCGACAACGATGCGATTGTGTTGTTAGGCCCCATCGGCGCCTCCGTCACCGGGGAAAATTTCAATATGCCGTTTGAAGACATTGCCACCCAAGTCGCCATTAAGTTGAATGCCGAAAAACTGATCGGTTTTTGTGCCGACGACGGCATCCGTGATGAGGCAGGCGACATCATTGCCGACCTCTTCCCGCAGCGTGCAGCAGTGCATCTGCATCAACTGATCGAAAGCGGGCAATATCACAGCTCACAAGCCCGCTTCCTGCAAGCGGCAATTGATGTTAGTCGTGCCGGTATCAAGCGTTCGCACTTGCTCAGCTACGAAGAAGACGGCACGCTATTGCAAGAACTGTTCTCACGTGATGGGATCGGTACTCAGGTGTCGATGGAAAGCTCGGAAACTATTCGCATTGCCACCATTCAAGATATCGCAGCACTACTGGCACTGATTCACCCGCTGGAGCAGCAAGGTATTTTGGTCAAACGCTCGCGGGAACAGCTGGAAATGGAGATCGGCAACTACACTATTATTGAACGTGACGGAGTGATAATCGCTTGTGCCGCCTTGAATGTTTACGCTGAAGAGAGCATGGCGGAAATGGCGTGTGTGGCAGTGCATCCGGATTATCGCAACTCCTCTCGCGGCGATATTCTGCTGGAAGAGCTACAAAAACGGGCTCGAAAACTCAAAATCAAACAGCTGTTTGTGCTGACCACTCGCACGGTACATTGGTTCCAAGAGCGTGGCTTTAAAATTGCCAATGTCGAGGATTTGCCGAAAGACAAGCGTGAACACTACAACTATCAGCGCAAATCTAAAATATTAATCCAAAACTTATTTGACGGCGAACATGGGCATCGCAGCGAACGCACCGAGCGAGGCTAAGTTGTTCCTGCACAATCACCCCTATCCGCCCTTTATTCCCCCCAATGCCGACAAACTGATTGTCGGCACCTTACCGCCGCCACGCTTTTCGCAAGGCTGTCTGAAGCCTGATGATGTAGATTTTTGCTACGGCAGCCGCGACGGGCAACTCTGGCTGATTTTAGGCAAAATTTTTGGCATCGATTTTCAGTTTGAAAACAGTCAAAGTGCGGTGCAACAGCGACAACATTTTCTATGTGAACACAAGATTGGGATTTGCGATATGGTGCAGCAGTGCCAACGAGCCAAAATCGACGCCTCTGATATTGGCATGCAGCAGATCGTGCTGCGTCCGCTGTTGCACTATTTAAGCGAAAATCCGACGATAAACACACTACTATTCACCGGCGGCAACAGCAAAAATGGGCCCGAATACCTGTTTCGTCAACACTTAAAAACAGCGGGTTTAAGCCTGACATTGGTCAACAACACTATTCCGCGAATCCACCAATTTACATGGCAAAACCGCACTTTCACCACCGTCTCGCTCACCGCCCCCTCCGGCGCAGCCAATCGTGCGGTCGGCAGTATGGCTGAATATAAACGGCTGAAAGCACAACACCCTGAATTCAATACAATTGATTTCAGGGTGTTGCAATATCAGCGTTTTTTTAAAAACTAATACAAAAACACAAAATATAATACAATTGCGACCACAAAGCGGTAAATGGCAAACGGCACAAATGAAATCCGTTTAATCAGATTCAGTAGCCATTTGATGGCCAACATCGCTACCACAAACGCAGTGACGAAGCCGACGGCAAACATCGGTAAATCGTCAAGCGTCAGGAAATGCCAGCTTTTATACAGATCTAATGCGGTAGCCCCCATCATCATCGGGGCAGCTAAGATAAAGGAGAATTCAGCGGCAGCATGGCGACCGACCCCCATCAGCAATCCGCCAGAAATGGTTGCCCCAGAGCGGGAGAAGCCCGGTGACAGTGCCAAACATTGGAATAAGCCGATGGCAAATGCTTGTTTATAACTGATTTGATCCAGCGTATTAGCACTGACCTGCGGACGAAACTTTTCTGCCAACAGTAATAAAATCCCACCAACAACCAAGGCATAAATCACATTCTGAATACTGAACCATGATTTGATGGTGCTGTGAAACAGCAAACCGATCACTACCGCTGGAATCATGCCCAAAATAATGTGCAACAAGGTCAAGTGCGGTTGGTGCTGATCCGGTTTTTCGCCAAAATGAATGCCGATCAAACCGAACATTTTGCGCCAAAACACCACCACCACGGCTAGAATCGAGCCTAGCTGAATCATCACCTCGAAAGTTGCCGCTTTTTCGCCGGTGAAGCCTAAAAACTCACCAGCAATAATCAAATGCCCAGTGGAGGAAACCGGTAAAAACTCGGTCAGCCCCTCGACAATCCCCATTATTACGGCAATAAATATCTCTGACATTTTCTCTCCTATTTCCTGTCACCTAATCTTTGTTACTACCCACTAGAACTATGCATTATCAATACTAAAACTGATCACATCGGCAATATTTTGTTGCCCCAAAGCAATCATCAACAAACGATCAACACCCAGCGCCACACCAGCACACTGCGGCATACCTTGCTGCAAAGCGGCAATAAAACGTGGGTCAATTTCACGCAGTGGCAAGCCGCTTGCTGTGCGCTGCTTATTGTCTCGTTCAAAACGGTGCAATTGTTCGTCAGCATCGGTCAGCTCATTAAACCCGTTCGCCAGCTCCAAGCCTTTGTAATAAAACTCAAATCGTTCCGCCACACGGTGATCTTCCGAGCTGATTTGCGCCAGTGCCGCTTGCGAGGTGGGAAAATAATAGACCGCTGCCGGACGCTCCTGCCCGATATTCGGCTCGACAATTTGGCTGAACAAAAATTGCAGCAGCATATCGCGCGACTGCTTGGCGGCATCGACCAAGCCATGTTCGGCCGCTTTTTTTGCCAGCTCGGTTTTTTCTGCCGACAGCGGATCCAAACCAACATATTCCTGAAAAATAAACTGGTAACTAAACGATTCTGCCGGTTCGCAGTCCAGAATCTGTTGCAGCAAATCATCGACTTCATTAATCAGGCGATACATATCAAAGTGCGGTCGGTACCACTCCAACATCGTGAATTCAGGATTGTGATTCCGCCCAGCCTCTTCATTGCGGAACACTTTGCAAATCTGAAAAATCGGTCCACTGCCGGCAGCCAGCAAACGTTTCATATGATATTCGGGGCTGGTGCCTAAAAAAAGCGGTTTAGCTTCCGATTGAAAAGGTGCGTTAAACTGTGTTTCAAACACCGCAAGATGCACATCGGTGACTGCATATTCGCTTAAAATCGGGGTATCCACTTCCAATAAACCACGATCAATAAAAAAACTGCGTAATTCCGCAATAATCTTGGCACGGGCAATAATATTTTTTATCGCCGCACTGGGTTGCCATTGTTGCTGTAAAATCATACATAGGATCCCAAAAGTAAATCAAGGCATCGGCAAAGCGTTAAACACACGGTCTAGATTGCAGTAGTCGGGGCGGATTGTATATCCGCCCGTTTGCGAAGTGCGGTATAAGCATTTAATCAATAAAGAATAAATACAAAGTGCGGTTCGGGCGGATATACAATCCGCCCCTACTTTGCTACTTTGACCCTACTTTGTTTCTACTTTGCTTCTGTTGCCAATAAACATTAAGTGCGCATTTTATCGGTTATCCCGTAAAGTCACAATCGAATCTTACACAAAGGAATACCCAATACTTGACTATAAGAGTAAGTTATTAAATCTACTAACTTTTTTGAGGTAGATCACGAAACGTCCCCTTTTTCAGGGCATTTATCAAAAAACAATTAAACTGTTGGAGAAAAAATGGCAAAATGACTTTGATCAAAAAATCATACTCACGGTTTATATTACTTTTTGACTCTAAATCATTACTTTTACTTACATCTATCCTGGAGGAATATCGTGCAAACTATCAATGTCGATATTGCAATTGTCGGCGCCGGTGGCGGCGGTTTACGGGCTGCGATTGCAGCTGCGGAAGCTAACCCGAATCTCAAGATTGCCTTAATATCAAAAGTGTATCCGATGCGTAGTCATACTGTGGCAGCCGAAGGCGGTGCCGCAGCCGTCATCAAATCCGAAGATAGTTATGACAAGCATTTCCATGATACGGTAGCCGGCGGTGACTGGCTGTGCGAACAAGATGTGGTTGAACATTTTGTTGAGCATTCACCGATTGAAATGACCCAGTTAGAGCGTTGGGGCTGCCCGTGGAGTCGTCGTGACGATGGGGAAGTCAACGTACGTCGTTTCGGTGGTATGAAGATCGAGCGCACTTGGTTTGCTGCCGATAAAACTGGGTTCCACCTGCTGCACACCCTATTCCAAACCTCGATTCAGTTCCCGCAAATTATCCGCTATGACGAACACTTTGTGCTGGATATTCTGACCGACGACGGTCATGCCCGTGGTGTGGTGGCAATGAACATGATGGAAGGCACCTTGGTACAAATCAATGCCAATGCGGTGGTGATCGCTACCGGCGGCGGCTGTCGTGCGTTCCGTTTCAACACCAACGGTGGCATCGTCACCGGTGACGGTTTATCCATGGCTTACCGCCACGGTGTGCCGTTGCGTGATATGGAATTTGTACAATACCACCCGACCGGATTGCCGAATACCGGAATTTTGATGACCGAAGGTTGCCGTGGTGAAGGCGGTATTTTGGTCAATAAAGACGGCTATCGTTACCTGCAAGATTATGGTTTGGGACCGGAAACGCCAATCGGCAAACCGGAAAACAAATACATGGAATTGGGCCCACGTGACAAAGTGTCGCAAGCATTCTGGCAAGAATGGCGCTTGGGTCGCACGCTAAAAACCGCTAAAGGCGTGGATGTGGTGCATCTGGATCTGCGTCATTTGGGTGAAAAATACCTGCACGAGCGTCTGCCGTTCATCTGTGAACTGGCGAAAGCCTATGAAGGTGTGGATCCGGCGAAAGCTCCGATTCCAGTACGCCCGGTGGTGCACTACACCATGGGCGGTATTGAAGTCGATCAACAAGCGGAAACTCGCATCAAAGGATTGTTTGCAGTAGGTGAATGTGCTTCTTCTGGCTTGCACGGTGCGAACCGATTAGGTTCGAACTCTTTGGCGGAATTGGTGGTTATCGGTAAAGTGGCCGGTGAATACGCCGCACAAAGAGCGGTCGAAAGCCAAAACGTCAACACTGGGGCTGTCGATGCGCAAGCCAAAGATGTAGTCGGTCGCCTGCACGCCCTGTTGGATCAAGACGGCAATGAAAGCTGGTCGAAAATCCGTGATGAGATGGGCGACTCGATGGAAGAAGGCTGCGGTATCTACCGTACCGAAGAATCCATGCAAAAAACCGTGGATAAAATTGCCGAATTGAAAGAACGCTTCAAAAAAGTGCGGGTGTCCGACCGTTCCAGCGTATTCAATACCGATATTCTCTACACCATTGAATTAGGTACGATTCTCGATGTGGCACAATCGATCTCTTCTTCTGCGGTTGCACGAAAAGAATCACGTGGCGCACACCAACGTTTGGACTACGTTGAACGTGACGATACCAACTACTTGAAACATACTCTCGCCTATTACAATGCAGACGGCGCACCACGAATTGAATACAGTGATGTGAAGATTACCAAATCGCAACCTGCTAAACGTGTATATGGTGCGGAAGCAGAAGCCGCAGAAGCAGCAAAGGCAAACAAGGAGTAAGCAATGGGTAATCTAGCTAACAAAACAATGACTATCGAAGTGCTTCGCTATAATCCCGAAGTTGACAAAGAACCCTACTTGAAGGCTTATCAAGTACCTTATGATGATCAAACTTCATTATTGGACGCCTTGGGCTACATCAAAGACGAACTGGAACCGGAACTGTCCTACCGCTGGTCTTGCCGCATGGCAATCTGCGGATCTTGCGGCATGATGGTCAACAACAAACCAAGTTTGGCGTGTAAAACATTCTTGCGTGATTACAGCGGTTTTATGCGGGTTGAGGCACTGGCCAACTTCCCGATTGAACGTGACTTAGTGGTGGATCTCAGCCACTTTATCGAAAGTTTAGAATCGATCAAACCGTATATTATCGGCAACAAAGCACCTCCGGGCGAACGGACCAAGCAAACACCGGCACAGTTGGAAAAATACCGCACTTTCTCGATGTGTATCAACTGTGGCTTGTGCTATGCCGCCTGCCCGCAATTCGGTTTAAATCCTGAATTTGTCGGTCCGGCAGTGCTGACACTGGCGCACCGCTACAATCTGGATAACCGTGATCACGGCAAAGCCGAGCGTTTGAAAATCATGAACGGTAAAAACGGGGTGTGGAGCTGTACCTTTGTCGGTTACTGCTCGGAAGTCTGTCCGAAACACGTTGATCCGGCGGCGGGTGTGAACCAAGGCAAAGTCGAGTCAGCCAAAGACTACGTTATCGCCATGCTGAAACCGCAAAAGTAAGGAGCAAAGAATGACAACTACAACCAGCAAGCGCAATAAATATGTGCGTGAAGTCAAACCCAACTGGTGGAAAAAAATAGAGTTTTATAAGCTTTATATTCTGCGCGAATCAACCGCACTTCCGACTATTTGGTTCTGTATCGTGTTGCTGTACGGTTTCTTGTGTTTAGGCAACGGAACATTTGAAAGCAATTTCGTTTCATTCCTGAAAAATCCGTTAGTGATTATCCTGAATGTTATCACTATGGCAGGCGTGGTCTATAACACATTAACGTGGTACGGCTTAACACCAAAAGCGTTAAATTTAATCTATAAAAATGAGCGGTTACCGCAGTCTGTAATCCGAAACCTGATGTGGGTGATTACCATTGCAGCATCGGTATTAACACTTATTCTGGTTTATATCTAAAAAGGGGGAAATGATGAAACAAGCTCCAAAACGTTCCAACGAACCGGTCGTATGGCTGCTCTTCGGCGCAGGCGGAACCATCAGTGCCATTATTTTCCCGGTGTTGGCATTAATTCTGCTGTTCCTTTATCCGTTAGGCTTAGTCGATGCCAATAATATGGTGGCATTTTCACAAAGTATTATCGGAAAATTGATTTTATTAGCCGTAGCAATCTTCCCGATGTGGTGTGCCATGCACCGTTTACACCACGGATTGCATGATTTCAAAGTCCACCTGCCTGCCAGCGGTGTGATTTTCTATGGCTTAGCGGCGCTGTATTCTGTGTTGGTGTTTTTTGCAGTCATCAATATTTAATCAGTTGAAGTTTTAACAAAAGATCCCTTTTACACAAATCGTATAAAAGGGATTTTATTTTGTATCGAATAAAGAATTAAGCAATCACCGACACACTTTTCACCTGCGCATACACCCACATGCCGACCGAGAGTTTTAATTCCGCCAGTGCCCAACGGCTGATCGACGCACCGAACTGCAAGCCGTCGGCGTTTAACCGCACTTCCACCTGTTGCGCCTGAGTTTCTATATCAGTGATTTGGCACGCCAACACATTGCGGATACTGCTGCCCTTTGCCGGTTGGAGAATAATCGACACATCGGAGCTATAAATACAAATCCGCACCGAATCGCCCACGCTTTTTTCAACTTGTTGAATCCACAAGTGCTGTTCGCCAAATGCCAGTGCGGTCATTTGATACAACGGGTGCTGCATCTCAATCGGAAGGTTAAAAACCGCACTTTGCTGCTGCACGCCTTTCCAAGGCAAAAAATGCGGACTTTGCCAAATAGTTTCCAACTTGCCAAACGCCAGCACTTTGCCCTGTTCCATCAAAATCACCCTTTGCGCCAACCGCAGCAGCTCTTCCAGACTATGGCTGACATACAGAATTGGGATTTTGATCTCTTTCGCCAGGCGATCGAGGTAATCCAATAACTCCTGTTTACGTGGTAGATCCAAGGCGGCCAACGGTTCGTCCATCAGCAGCATCTGTGGTTGGGTCAGCAATGCTCGCCCAATCGCCACTCGTTGCTTTTCGCCACCGGACAGGGTGAGCGGATAACGTTTCAACAAATGCTCAATGCCCAATAATTCGATAATTTCTTGATAAACGGCTTTGCTGACATTTTTCTTGCCGTAAGCCAAGTTGCCTTTCACGGTGTAATGCGGAAACAGGCGCGCATCTTGGAACACATAGCCAAGATGGCGTTGTTCCGGCGGTAAATTGATTTTGCGTGTGGTATCAACCAAGGTGCGGTTGTTAAGCTGAATATAACCTTGATCAGGGGTTGATAAACCGCTCACTAAATTAATCAGCGACGATTTGCCGCTGCCGGATAAGCCGAAAAGTGCGGTCACACCGTTGGATGGAATTTGCAGGTTAGCCGATAACGCCAAGCTACCAAGCTGTTTTTTTACATTAATTTCAAGCATTTGGTTATCCTTGCGCCTGCTGCCCCAACCGATATTTGGCACGCTGCGCCAACCATTCGGACAAGACCAGCGACAGCAAGGCAATAATAATCGCAATAATACACAGGCGAGCCGCCGCTGCTTCTGCCGAGGGGGTTTCGATAAAAGAGTACATCGCCAGCGGAATGGTTTGGGTTTCGCCGATAATATTCGAGACAAAGGTAATGGTTGCGCCAAATTCGCCCAACGAACGGGCAAACCCCAATACTAAACCAGCCAAAATGCCGGGAAAAGAGAGTGGCAAGGTAATGGTGAAAAACACCCGCCAGCTGTTTGCGCCCAACGTGCGAGCCGCCTGCTCCAACTTAGGATCGACATTTTCCAGTGCCAAGCGAATCGCCCGCACCACCAACGGAAACGCCACCACCGCTGAAGCAATCACCGCACCACGCCAACTGAATGCCACGCTGAAATCAAACCATTGATGCAAATATTTACCAATGAAACCGTTACGTCCAAAAGCCAGCAACAACAAATAGCCAATCACCACCGGCGGCAGCACCAGCGGTAGGTGGATAATCCCGTCCAGCAGATTCTTTCCCCAGAAATCACGACGTGCCAGCAACCAGGCAAAAAATACCGCTGCTGGCAAACTGAGCAGCATTGAAAACAGCGCAACGTTTAAACTAAGCTGAATCGCGCTGATTTCCGCCGCACTGAGGCTGAGCGTTTGGATTATGCTGTCGATCAAAAAAATGTCCTTGATAAATTTTTAACATGAAAGCGCCATCAAAGTGCACGCTATCACAAAAGTAGAGCGGATTATATATCCGCCCGTTTACGAAGTGCGGTATAACCATTTAATCTAAAATAGAAAAATGTAAAATTTAGTTCGGGCGGATATATAATCCGCCCCTACACTGCCTAAGCAATTATTCTACGCTGAAACCATATTTCTGCAAAATAGCTTTCGCGTTGTCAGTGCCCAAGAATGCCATAAATGCCTGTGCTGTTTTGCTGTCATGGCCGCTGACAATTGCTGCCGGATACTCCACCGCTTCATAGCTGCCGTCCGGAAACACGCCGACGATCTGCACTTTATCGCTAGCGGCTGCATCGGTGGCATACACAATACCCAACGGGGCTTCGCCACGTTCAACCAACGTCAACGCCGCACGTACATTGGCTGCACGTGCCAGTTGTGTTTCCACTTTCTCCCATTGCTTCAACTTGGTTAATGCTGCTTTGGCATAAATTCCTGCCGGAACGTGTTCCGGATCGCCGACTGACAAAAAGTTTTTGCCCAAATATTTCAGCCATTCGTCGTTGTTCAAATCAAATTTCAATTCTCCGGCACTTGTGGGCGCAATCATCACCAATTTGTTGCCGGCAACGATTTTACGCGAATCGGCAATAATTTTACCTTTTTCCTGCAAGAAATCCGCCCATTTTAAATTTGCCGAAACAAAAATATCTGCCGGAGCACCCTCGTCAATTTGCCGTGCCAGCACTGAAGAGGAGGCAAATGAAAATACCACATCGGTTTGCGGCTGTGTCTGCTTAAATTCAGCCGACAGATCCTGCAATACATTGGTCATCGAAGCGGCGGCAAATACCGTCAACTTGTCATTTGCTAGTCCTGAAAATGATACTGCTGCCAAAGCCAGCGCCAAAACCGCACTTTTGCCGCCACGAATAATGTATTTCAACATAATCTCTCCTAATATAGATAATAAAAATTCGATATGCAATTAATTATATAACGATAAAAAAAGATGTCTATCCAGATTCCGAGTTTTCTTTTAAAATGCGAAGATAATCACAAACCTTCCTAAACAACAAGATAAGCAACAGGAATTTTTATGGCAGATATTGATATCGATCTCAGTATAAAACTGCAACAGCAACTGTTTGTCGATCCAAGACGCATTCGTCTGCTGCATGAGATCGAAAAGTGCGGTTCGATTTCACAAGCTGCGAAGCAGGTACGAATCAGCTATAAAACCGCTTGGGATAATTTAAATACAATGGACTTAATCAGCCCAAGACCGTTATTACAGCGCAGCACCGGCGGCAAAGAGGGCGGCGGCACCACACTGACCGCCTACGCTAAACGGGTGTTGCAGTTATATCAATTGCTGGAGCAAACTCAACAACGAGCATTTGTTATTTTGCAAGACGAAAACATTCCGCTCACCAGTCTGCTGTCTGCCACAGCCAAATTTAGCCTGCAAAGTAGCGCCAGAAACCAATTGATCGGCAGAGTACAACAACTTTGTATACAAGGATTGAATTGCCAAGTGCAAATTGCAGTTGAGGGGTTAGATAGTCCAATCAGCGCTTCGATCACCCAAACCAGTGCCGAACGTTTGCAGTTACAAGCAGAGCAAGAATTACTACTGATGTTTAAAGCGCCATGGGTCAGCCTGCATCAACACGCACAAAAAACCAACAGTTTTAAAGGTCAAATCCGCGCGCTGCAACAACAGCAAGACAGCCACGAAGCGATTATTCAGCTCAGTCCGCAAATCGAGTTTTGCGCCAGCTACCACTCTGCCGATCAACATCAAATCGGTGATTCAATATATGTCAGCATTGATCCGGAGAAGATTATTCTATTAGCACTATAGCAAAAATAGCACTATTGCCGATATATTCAATGCAGGCGCGAAAGGCAGCTGTTGTGTTTTCCAATCAGCCCGGCGGCGACCAACAAACAATGCTGCCAGCAACGTTAATACACTGGCAAACAGTAGTAATAACGGCAATTGCTGCCACGGATAAAACATCGCGAGGGCGCTGATTAGCCAACAATCGCCTTCACCAAATACTTCCTTACGATAAATCCAATGGCTGATTTGGAAGAACAACCCACTCACCACCGCAGCCGACAACAGGCTTTGCACACTCTGCTCCAGTGACACCAAGCCAATCTGCTGCCAAGCCCCAAACAATGCCAGCAGTGCCAATGCTTGGCAAAGTGCGGTCGAGATCAAACGGTAGTAAAAATCCAGCACCCCAATTGCTGTCAATAAGCCCAACAGCGCCAACAACCACATTTGGGTTAAGAAATCAGAAGAAAACCAACTCATCAGCAAACTCAAACCGACAAAAATCGGCGGTAATCGATTCAGCACACGGCTTTTGATTGGTAACAGCCAGTGATAATCTGCAGCTAGTGGCTGCTGCGTGTGTGGCAAATAGCAGTCTTGATACTGTTGGCGCAAAGTGCGGTTCAAGCGTTCAGCAAAATTTGCCAATGCATATTTCAACCATAACCCGATAGCCAGTGCCAAAAAAATTAACAACAGTAAGCTCGGTTGCATTATTCCAACATCATCCTAACATTGCTCCCATATCAAAAATCGGCAGGTACATCCCCAACATTACCGCACCGATCAGCCCGCCAATCAACAGCATTAGCAATGGTTCCAACAGTTGCGACAACAAATCGATCTGATGATTGAGCTGGCGTTGATAATTGTCAGCAATATGTTGCAGCATCTGTCCCAAGCAACCGCTCTTTTCGCCTACCACCAACATCTGCTGCGCCTGCTGCGGAAACCAACGGCTGCTGACACTTTGCGAAAAAGCGTACCCCTGTTGTAGCAACTGCAAACTCTGGCTAATCTCCTGCTGTAACAGGCTGTATTCCGCCGACTTCTGTGGATTTAAAAACGTTTGCAACGCTTGGTTCAATGAAATCCCGGCATTCAGCATCAACGCCAGATTGCGACTGGAATCGACAATCAAGCTAAGCTGATTTAAGCGCCCAAATAGCGGCAACATCTCCAACCATTGCGCCAACTTGCGACGCATTCTGCCATTTTGGCGGTAAACACGGATTATGATGGCGATCAGCAAAGCGAATAACAGTGCCAAACGTCCGCCGTAATCCTGCAAGATCTGTGATTGTTGCAACAAAAATTGAGTAAATAGCGGCAATTGCTGCTGATTTTGTTGATACATTTCGGCAAATTGCGGCACCACAAACAGCAACAACAGCACCGTCAAACTAAAAGAGATTAGCAGCACCATCATCGGATATAACAAAATTTTCTGCAATTTGCGCTGTAATGCTAATTTTTTGGCTTTATCTTCGCCGATTTGACGACATATCTGTGCAAGCTGTCCGCTGGTTTCACCAATTCTAATCAACTGCCGATCACGCTCGCTCAAAAACTGTGGATCTTGGGATAAGGTCTGTGAAAACGAATATCCCGCAGCGATTCCATATTCTAACCGCTGTAACCAACGCTGTAATTTTTCGCTTTGGCAATTCAGGCTCAACATTTGTAACACGGTTTTTAACGGCAGCGTTGCTTGCAGCAACATCGCCATTTGCTGCATCAATTCGCACATCTCGGCATGACTGACTGCCGATGACAAGCGCCAATTGCGCCGCACTTTCACCTGCTGTAAACCACGCGCCAGTAACTGCACTTTTGCCTGTTCGACATTTGGCGCTAAAATCATACCGCTCTGTTGCCGTTGCAACTGATTCACTGCCTGCCAGCTAAATTCCGCCATTGCCGTCTCCCAATACTCGCTGGATCTCTGCCAGATCGGTCACGCCAGACCGCACTTTTTCGATTCCACTGTGATACAAACTGTCAAAATCCAACTGATATTCCACCGTCGGTAAGTGACGGTTGGTTTTATCGTTAAAGTGCGGTTGAGCAAAGCTCGATTGAAAAAAGTGCGGTTGTAAAAATTGATAAGTGCCAATTCGACCGTAATAGCCTTGATGACATTTGCCACAGCTATCTTGCCCCACTTGCCGACATTCACAACGACGGCGCAGCAAGCGTTGCGCAATCACCAATAACAGACAAGACGCCAGTTCATATTCTGGGACGCCCAACTGTTGCAAACGCCCAATCGCCGCTGGTGCATCATTGGTGTGTAAAGTGGACAGCACTAAATGTCCGGTTTGCGCTGCCCGAATCGCCATCTGTGCGCTCTCTTCATCACGAATTTCACCCAACATAATCACATCCGGATCTTGACGCAAAAAAGTGCGCAACAGTTGCTTGAAATCTAAGCCAATCGCCGGATTAATCTGGGTTTGTACAATGCCCTGCAAACTGATTTCAATCGGATCTTCAGCGGTCACTATATGTTTTTCCGGTTGGTTCAAGCTGTGAAGTGCGGTATACAGCGAAATACTTTTACCACTGCCGGTCGGCCCGGTCACCAAAATCAACCCCTGCGGTTGCCGCAACGCCTGCTGAAAACAGTGCTGTTGCTGCTTGGTCATGCCCAATTCGGAAAATGCCAGTTCAACCGGTTTGTTCTGTTGCAGCCGCAGCACCGCTTTTTCGCCCAACTGGGTCGGCAAAATTGACAAACGGAAATCCAACACATCATTAAAAGCGGTGGTAAATTGAAAGCGCCCGTCTTGCGGCAACCGCGTTTCGGCAATATCCAGATGTGCCAACAATTTCACTCTTGAAATCAAACGGCTGGCAAAATCAGCCCCAACTTGTCGATTGACTGTCAACACACCATCCACCCGGAACCGCACTTGCAACGCCTGTGTATTTAGCTGCGCCAGTGATTTTGGCTGTGATACCGGCTCAAAATGAATATCCGATGCCCGTTGCGCCAACGCCTGTTCAAAAATCGTTTCCAATAACTGAATCACCGGTTCATCACGACTCTCTGCTGGCTCGGTTGGTATATCGTGGCGATATACCGCCTGAGCATAGTCTTGCAGTTGATCTGCTGTGCCGTCAGATAGCGTAACGGTTAATTGCTGCAACGCACTTTTCAACACACTATTATCCAAAATCACCGGTTCCACGCTTTTATCATGCAAAAACGCAAATACCTCACAAGCATTCAAATTGTCCAGCGAATCCAGTCCCAACCATAACCGCTGTTGATCTTCTTGCAGCGGCAAGGCGAAATAGCGTAGCAGCAACGATTGCTCACGACAATTGCGCTGCCACAGCCATGGCTCGATATCAAACACTTGCCCGTCCAGACTGCTGACCTGAATCTCGTTTGGTTGTGGACTACTCTCTTTCATCACACACTCCTGACGTTACGAACAAAAACCAACCGGGAAAATAGCCGTATCTGAATTCGGCGCAATGCAAGCCACCGCCCAACTGATTTCACTGCCGTTGCCACCGCTCGGCGTCAGGGTATAGCCGTAGCCCTCTAAACTGCTTTTACCGCTGACACTGATTTTGCCTGCTGCGGTGGCGATGGTTTTGATATATTTCGATTTATTCTCTGCCGTTTTATCCGGCTGAATGCCATTGCTACCACCGCTGCAACCCGTCGTTGCGCCGGTATTATAAATACACAGCTCCACCTCGCCACGATAGGGGGTTGAAGCTTGCAGCAGCTCCGACAGCGCCGCTTTGCGGGTGTAGCTTTGATAAGACGGTACGGCAATGGTCGCCAGCACGGCAATAATGGCGATAACAATCATCAACTCCACCAAGGTAAAACCGTGTTTAAGCTTGTTTTTCACATTGCATTTTAGATTAAAGTGTTGCATGATTTTTTCCTCATTTAGATAAAAATTGACGGCTCAAAATTGACCGCCTCAGCATCGCAAAGCTGCATACAAAAATCTAAAAACGGCAAAATTACTGGAATTGAGATCGCAAAATATGATATTGCCCCCGCAAAGAATTCAGCACGGCTGGTTGCAGCCGGTGCGCAAGATTTCGTCACCGCACTTTGATGCACGCCCTGATCCCGACGATATTTCCCTGCTGGTGATTCACTACATCAGCCTGCCACCAGAGCAGTTTGGCGGCAATTTTATCGATCAACTTTTTCTGGGCAAACTAGAGCCAAATATCCACCCCTATTTTGCCGAGATTTACCAGCAACGGGTTTCGGCTCATTGTTTAATTAATCGTTTGGGCGAAATTACCCAATACGTCAGCTTTGCTGATCGTGCTTGGCACGCCGGTTTATCCTGCTTTCAGGGACGGGAAAAATGTAATGATTTTGCCATTGGTATTGAATTGGAAGGCTCAAATAATCAACCTTTTACAGCGGCGCAATACCGCACTTTGCAGCAACTGACCACGTTGATTATGCAAAACTATCCACAAATTACCCCAGAACGAATTGTCGGGCATAGTGATATTTCACCGGGAAGAAAAATCGATCCGGGTCAATTTTTTGATTGGCAACGCTATCTTAGCGGAATATCCGCCTAACAGTAGAAATACTATTTAAAATAAGAATTTGTGATATATCTCATACAGATAATCATGTATCACATCACTGCTTGTGATCAATATCTTTTTATTATATGGTCTGTTTATAATAAAAACTAAGTGAGCGCAGCCTAAGATGAAAACATATTACACCCTGCTATTTAACCGCACTTTTAAGCTTTCGCTACTCTTATTGCTGATACAACAGTTTATTATCGCCTCTTCAACCTATTGGATTGCGATCAGTGCTGAAAGAATTGCCACACAACAGCCCTATTTTCTGTATTTATCACTGTTTATTGTGTCATTAATTATTGTGTATATTCCGTCGGTCATTTCTATCAGCTTATTGGAAAAAGCCAAAATAATTGCATTAAACAGCTACCATACTCAATTCAGAACACTGTTTTACGGCTTAAGCAACATCAATGCTGATAAAAACCAGAAAAAAATCATGATGCCCTATTTATCGTCTGAATCTTTTCTTGTAATTGATGAATCTTATCGCTTTATTTATGATTGGATTGCCGTGATATTAAATGTACTGTTTAATATCATTACTCTAGCCTTTTTGTTAGAAGCCAATATTATTTATGCTTATTTTATCGGACTGTTATTAGTATTAGGCTTTATCCTGAAATTCAACACTAATGTCGCTGAAAAAAGTCGCCAAGCACAACAAGATCGTACCGAATTGCAACATCACTTGTCCCAAATCTGGGATAACTGTACGTTGGGCAATCAATATAATGATCATCTTTATCAACAAGACTTACTGAAAAAACAACAATCTTTATTATTCTCCGCGGTCAAAAGCAAACAATTTAATAATATTGTCTCCTCTGTTGGTATGTTAATTATGATGTTGCCGGTTATTATGCTGATTCTATTTCTGTTTTATCAATACCGCACTTCGCCAGCAATGTTAGCGGTGCTGATTGCAACGTTACCAAGGCAGGTCATTATGCTGCAATATTGCTACAGTATTATTTCCTATATTACCCAATGGTCTGCATTAAAAGCCAAATTAAACGGATTACTTCAAGCTCTGATACCGCCGCCAACAAACAGTGATATTTATCAGCGAATTTTATGGGATAAATTTAACGTTAGCACATCTGCTAATCTTAATATTGAAATGATCAACTTGGAATATTTAAAAAATAATCTACCTAAACAGGGAAGAATTACAATTCAAGCGCCAAACGGCGCCGGAAAATCGTCTTATTTAATATGGCTGAAAACACAATTGGCAGAACAAGCTTATTACCTGCCAACTTATCACCATCTACAGTTTTCACAAACAAATACAACGCATTGCTCTACCGGAGAAGTATTAAAATATAATCTCAATGAACTGCAACAACATTTAGACCAAAAAATTAAAGTGATCATGTTAGATGAATGGAATGCTAATCTTGATGCTGCGTCAACAAATGAAGTGGATCAATTAATCGAAAAACTAAGCCAACTATTTTTAATAGTTGAGGTGAGACATCATATTTAAATCATTCAAGTCGATTTATAATATCTGCCCAAATCTGCTAGGTAATTTAAATATACGATTCATGTTGTAAAAGTAGGGGCGGA
>NZ_VDHF01000077.1:0-37534 GCF_006228025.1 Testudinibacter crocodili | reverse complement strand
TCGTCGGTATCAAAGCGACCACCAAAACCACGGTTACCGGTGTTGAAATGTTCCGTAAACTGTTAGACGAAGGTCGTGCAGGGGAGAACATCGGTGCGTTGTTGCGTGGTACCAAACGTGAAGAGATCGAACGTGGTCAAGTCTTGGCAAAACCGGGTTCAATCACACCACACACTGATTTCGAATCAGAAGTGTACGTATTGTCTAAAGATGAAGGCGGCCGTCATACTCCGTTCTTCAAAGGCTACCGTCCACAGTTCTATTTCCGTACAACGGACGTAACCGGCACCATCGAGTTACCGGAAGGCGTGGAAATGGTTATGCCTGGCGATAACATCCAAATGGTTGTTAGCCTGATTCACCCAATCGCGATGGATCAAGGCTTACGCTTTGCGATTCGTGAAGGTGGCCGTACAGTAGGTGCGGGTGTTGTAGCGAAAATTATCAAATAATTGCGCTGCAAGATATCTCGAAAAGGGTGAACTTCGGTTCGCCCTTTTTGCTATTTGCCGCCTGATAAAAGAGAACCATTCTATGTTACCGATTAATCTGTTTTATGGTCTGCTCATTCTATTAATTTTGCTGCCATTAATTATTTTCCGTTTTAGTCGTTATAAAAATTCCTTGAAAATAAATCGTTATTTGGCATTGGGCTTGGTGACATTGGCTGCTTTGCTGTGGGGAGCAGTAAATCAATTGGTGGTTGTGACTAATGATAATCAGGCACGAGAATACGCACTGTTTTTTCCGCAGCAATATCAGTTGGCAAACCAACAACAACTTGCAGTGCCCTATCAATTTGGTTGGCGCAAAGCAACCGTTATTAATGACAGTCGGCAGCCGTTGATTTATGAAACTGTGAAATATGGTAGCTCGGAAATTGAAATGCAAGTGATAGGGATTTTACCATATGCAATGATGAAAAATTTGCCTGAGCCGATCAGCTACAGTTTTAGTGAGCCGCCAAGTGCGGTACGCTTAACCTTTATTGGGTCGGATTTAAGAGGTTGGATTCATCGCTGAAAAACTATCGGATAAAACCGCACTTTTAGCAGATGATGAGGCAAAGTGCGGTCTTTAATAACTTTTATAACAATAGGTTAAGCATTCAAAATCTGTTTGATTTCAGCAATACTCAAATGGAATTGACGTGGGCATTTATGCCATACATCCAGCATTTTACTGTATTTGTCCCACATCGGGGTTTGCGCATCACAGCCGTTCGGGCATTGAATCAAATCCCGATATTTTTTATCGTTCTCCGCAATAAATCCCAGATAATTCAGATATTTTTTCTCGCGGATTGCACAATAGCCTAAGAATTTCAAACGATGAGCAGTCAAATCTTCTTTGTGATGCAAATTATTATAAGAGACTTGCAACGCTTGATACATCTCTAAAGTGTTGATTACTGCTTTGCACTCTTCTTCACTTATCTCACTGAAATCTTTATATAATTCTTTCAAATCTAGCTTATAACCGCCTTTGATGATATTCTGGTTGCGTTTATATTTTCCGGCATTGTTTTTGTCGAGTAATGCCATCAATTCATACTGATTGATTAGAATCAGGCGTTGTGTGAGTGTCAGTTCCATAGCATATTCCTTTATTCAATAAATAATTAATCGATTTCTTTGAGTTCGTCTTCTGATAAGGTTTCTTTAATTTCGCTACCTTGCTTACCATCGCTGATTTTAAATTCTAGATTTTGGAAATAAGCTTCACGCACTGTGAGATAGCTGTCTTGCGACTGTGCCAGAATAGGGTCTTGGCTGAGTAAATTAGCACGACGATCAACGGCTTGTACGCTAAATTTTAATGCTGACCAAGGGCCTAATAATGATAGCGCCGGATAGGTATGGTCAACCAATCTGCCCAAATCTTGGCGTGGGGTAGCAGGGCCATATAATGGCACCATTACATAAGCCCCAGTGCCGACACCATAGCTGCCGAGCATGTCACCGAATGAGCGTGAGCCTTCTGTGCGCAAGCCTTCGCTGGCACTGGCGATATCCATCATGCCAGCTAAACCGAAGACGGAATTGATCCAAAAGCGGTTGAAATGCACCATCGCTTTGCTAAATTCACCCTCTAATAAACGGTTTACAAAGCTTGCCGGTTCATCCAAATTATTGGCAACATTGACAAGTGCGGTTTTAGCCGGCTGCGGCACATATTCTTTCCAGCCTGTGGCAATAGGTTTCAGTAGATAGGGGTCGGCAACGTTATAGTTGAAATCCCACATGGTGCGGTTAAAACCTTCCAACGGATCTTGGCGTTGTCCGGTGGTTTGGTCAATACTTGAGCAGGCACCGATCGTTGTGGCTAATATCAGTGGCAGCCAACATTTAATCGAATTAGATTTTTTCATATTGCGGTTCCATTGCAAAAAGAGTGGTTTTATTTTAGCAAGTTTAGGGGTAAAGAACAGCTTTTATTCGTTTCGCTAATCAGGTAAATAGCAATAAAATTGAATTTTTATTCATTTTATTGCATATTTTTTCATTTAGTATATAGTTTAAAAATTATTTGTCTTGAATTGCGCGTGTTGCTCCATTACAATAATTTGCTCAATTTTGCTACATTTCAGCGACCTTTTATACAGCAGGAGCAATGAGTAACGCATCGGGCTACAGCGCCAGTGTTTATCTAAAATTGAATATAAAATGATTATTCCGGGAGAGATTCATGTCTGAACCAGCCATTTTAGTCTTAGCTGACGGCTCTGTTTTCCACGGCACTTCGATTGGTTATCAAGGCCATACCATCGGCGAAGTGGTTTTTAATACCTCAATGACGGGCTATCAAGAAATTTTAACCGACCCGTCCTACACCAAACAAATTGTCACCCTCACCTATCCACATATCGGCAACACCGGCGTCAATCAAGAAGATTGCGAAGCGGATAAAGTCTATGTTTCCGGCTTGGTGATTCGCGACTTACCACTGATTTATAGTAGTTTCCGTAGCGAACAAAATTTATCAGAGTATTTAGTCGCCAATAAAATCGTGGCGATTGCCGATATTGATACCCGTCGTTTAACCCGTTTGCTGCGTGACAAAGGTGCGCAAGCCGGCTGCATTATGGCGGGGGAAATTGACGAAGCCAAAGCGCTGAAACTGGCGCAAAGTTTCGGCAGCATGGCAGGTAAAGATCTGGCGCAAGAAGTGACTTGTGACAAGGTTTATCGTTGGGAGCAAGGCGAATGGAAGTTGGGGCAGGGCTTCAGCCATAAAGACGCCGGACGCTATCATGTGGTTGCCTATGATTTTGGGGTGAAACACAATATTTTGCGCATGCTTGCCGAGCGTGGCTGCCAAATCACCGTGGTGCCGGCAAAAACCAGCGCACAAGAGGTGTTGGCACTGAATCCGGATGGTATTTTTCTCTCCAATGGACCGGGCGATCCGGAACCGTGCGATTATGCGATCACAGCGATCCAGCAATTATTAGCCAGTAAAAAACCGATTTTCGGTATCTGCTTGGGGCACCAATTGTTAGGTTTAGCGGTGGGTGGTAAAACCAAAAAAATGACTTTTGGACACCACGGCGCCAACCATCCGGTGCAAAATCTTGCCACTGAGCAGGTGTATATCACTAGCCAAAATCACGGTTTTGAAGTGGACGAAGCCAGTTTGCCGGACAATGTGACCGTGACGCACCGCTCTTTGTTCGACAATTCAGTGCAGGGCATTGAACTGAGTACCCAATCGGCGTTTTCTTTCCAAGGACACCCTGAAGCCAGTCCAGGACCGCATGATATTGCCGAACTGTTTGACAAATTTGTGCATGAAATGGAAGTGGTGCGACACACCCATACGCCGCAGGTTGTGGTTTAAACAGGAATATACCCATGAAAAGCTATGCTTATCAGTTGGTTAATGTGTTTGCCGAAAGCCATTTCGACGGCAATCCGTTGGCGGTGTTCCCGCAAGCGGACGGACTGAATGAGCAGCAAATGCAACGGATTGCCCGTCAATTTAATTTGTCGGAAACCGTGTTTGTACAACGCAGCGATAGGCAAAGTGCGGTCAGAAAACTGAAAATTTTCACCCCTGAGTATGAAATGCCGTTTGCCGGACACCCGACCATCGGTGCGGCGTTTGTGTTACACCGGCAGTTGGGGTTGTCTGATAATTATCAGTTACAAACCGAGGCGGGTTTGGTTAGGCTGCAACATCAAACCGATAACATCACTTTTGCTTTAAGTAACGGTGCGCAGTTAAAGCCGTCGGCATTAGACAAAGCCGACTGTGCCGAGTTGTTGGGCTTGCAACCGTGTGATATTGCCGCTGAACCTATATGGGTGAATACTGGCACGGAACAACTATTGTTGCGATTAAATTCGGCGCAAGCGGTGGCAAATTGCCGTATCAATACCGCACTTTTGCTGCAAAAAGCGGTATCGCAAAGTGGGGAAGCGCAGTTGTATGTGTGGTTTGAACAGCAGAATAAAGTCAAAGTGCGGTTGTTCTTTTCCGCACACGGCGAAGTGCGTGAAGATCCGGGCACAGGCTCTGCCGCCGCCAATTTAGGCGCTTGGGCGCTTCACAACCAACGCACGCCGTTAAACTGGCAGATCACCCAAGGCGATGAAATCGGACGGCCGAACCGCTTGAGCTTAACTGTGGACGAGCAACAGACCATTTATGTCGGCGGCAAGGTAATCCCCGTGGGACAAGGTGAATTTTGGGTTCCTGAAGATTAACGAGAATATTAGCAAGAGAAAAAACTATGCCAAAACGTACCGATATAGATATGTCTAATGGCACTTATATCAATGATATTAAATATATTCTTGCAACGGCTCGTCAACAGGCTTATGCCGCTATTAATTCAGCAATGGTCGATGCCTATTGGCAAATCGGTAAACGGATCGTGCAAGAAGAACAGTGTGGACAAGCGCGTGCAGATTATGGCAAAGAAGTGATTAAGCAAGTTTCCCAAGTGCTGAGCCAAGAGTTTGGTAGAGGATTTGGGGAGCGAAATATTCGTAATTTTCGCCAATTCTATTTGATGTTTTCGGATTTAGATATTTGGAAATCAGTGATTTCCAAATTAACGTGGACTCATATTCAGCGGGTATTAAAAATTCAGAATGAGCAAGCCAGACGTTATTATTTAATTGAAGCCGCTGAAAACCATTGGTCGGTCAGAGTGTTAGATCGAAACATTTCAACGCTCTACTATGAACGTTTACTTGCTAGCGTAGATAAAGAACCCGTGCATACGGAAATGCAACAGAAAAGTGCGGTGTTACAACCCTGCGATTTTATTAAAAATCCGACCGTTTTAGAATTTCTTCGATTACCGACGCATTATAGCTATACCGAAGCGGAACTGGAAAAGGCATTGATCGATAATTTACAGCAGTTTATGTTAGAGCTTGGTAAAGGGTTTGCGTTTGTCGCGCGACAACAGCATATTCGGACAGAAAACAGTGATTTTTTTATTGATTTGGTTTTTTATAATTATCTGATTAAGTGTTTTGTTATTGTAGAGTTAAAAACCGATAAGCTGACACACCAAGATATTGGGCAATTAGATATGTATGTCCGAATGTACGACGATTTAAAAAAACAACAAAATGATAACCCAACAATCGGATTATTGCTTTGCACTGAAACGGATAGCATTGTGGCGAAATATTCAGTCTTAAAAGACAACGCTCAACTTTTTGCTAGTAAATATATCCCTTATTTACCTACAGAAGATGAATTGGTCCGCGAAATTGAACAACAAAAATTACTGTTTGAATTACAACGTTAGAGAATGCAGGTTTAAGTGGCAATTTTAAACAACGGTTAAATTTACCATTAAGCGTTTTCAAAAACAGATTTAAAACAAAGAGAGAGAACTATGCCAAAACGTACAGATATAAAAACTATCTTAATCATCGGTGCAGGTCCGATTGTGATCGGGCAGGCGTGTGAATTTGATTACTCAGGGGCGCAGGCATGCAAGGCGTTGCGTGAGGAAGGCTATAAAGTGGTGCTGGTGAACTCCAACCCAGCGACGATTATGACCGATCCGAATATGGCGGACGTGACCTACATCGAGCCGATCACGTGGCAAACGGTGGAGAAAATCATCGCCAAAGAGCGTCCAGACGCAATTCTACCGACTATGGGCGGGCAGACCGCACTTAACTGTGCCTTGGATCTCTCAAAACACGGGGTGTTGACGAAATATAACGTCGAGTTGATTGGCGCAAAAGAAGACGCAATTGATAAAGCAGAGGATCGCGGTCGCTTTAAAGATGCGATGACCAAAATCGGCTTGAGCACGCCAAAATCTTTTGTTTGCCACACGCTGGAAGAAGCTTGGAAGGCGCAGGCGGAAGTGGGTTTCCCGACCTTGATTCGTCCGTCGTTTACCATGGGTGGTTCTGGTGGTGGGATTGCCTATAACAAAGATGAATTTAATATAATTTGCGAACGTGGTTTTGATGCTTCGCCAACCCACGAGCTGTTGATTGAGCAGTCGGTGTTGGGCTGGAAAGAGTATGAAATGGAAGTGGTGCGAGACCAAGCGGACAACTGCATTATCATCTGTTCGATTGAAAACTTCGACCCGATGGGCGTGCATACCGGCGATTCGATCACCGTTGCTCCGGCGCAAACCCTGACCGATAAAGAGTATCAAATTATGCGTAATGCCTCGTTGGCGGTGTTGCGTGAAATCGGCGTCGATACTGGTGGTTCGAACGTCCAGTTTGCGATCAACCCTGAAAATGGCGAGATGATCGTGATTGAAATGAATCCGCGCGTCAGCCGCTCTTCGGCGCTGGCCTCGAAAGCAACAGGCTTCCCGATTGCCAAAGTGGCGGCGAAATTGGCAGTCGGTTACACCTTAAACGAACTGCGCAACGACATTACCGGCGGTTTGATTCCGGCTTCATTTGAGCCGTCGATCGATTATGTGGTGACCAAAGTACCGCGCTTTGCCTTTGAAAAATTCCCGAAAGCCGATGACCGTTTAACTACCCAGATGAAATCAGTGGGCGAAGTGATGGCGATGGGGCGTACTTTCCAAGAGTCATTGCAAAAAGCGTTACGTGGTTTGGAAACCGGCATTTGCGGTTTCAATTTAAAAACCGAAGATATGGAGAAATTGCGCACCGAGATTTCCAATCCAGGGCCTGAACGGATTCTGTATGTTGCCGATGCGTTCGGGATCGGCTGGAGTTTGGAAGAGGTGTATCACTATTCCAAAATCGATCCGTGGTTCTTGGTGCAAATTCGCGATTTGGTGCAAGAAGAACTGGCACTGGAAAAGAAAACACTGGCAGATTTGGACTACACCGAACTGCGCCGTTTAAAACGCAAAGGCTTTGCCGACCGCCGTATCGCCCAGTTGGTGAAAAGCACTGAAAGTGCGGTGCGAGAATTACGTCATCAACTCAATCTGCATCCGGTGTATAAACGGGTCGATACCTGTGCCGCCGAGTTTGCTTCGGATACCGCCTATCTATATTCCTGCTATGAGGAAGAGTGCGAAGCCAACCCGACCAACCGTAAAAAAATCATGATTTTGGGCGGCGGTCCGAACCGGATCGGGCAAGGGATTGAATTTGATTACTGCTGCGTGCATGCTGCGCTGGCTTTGCGGGAGTCCGGCTTTGAAACCATTATGGTCAACTGTAATCCGGAAACCGTTTCCACCGATTTTGATACCTCCGATCGCCTGTATTTCGAGCCGCTGACGCTGGAAGAGGTGCTGGAAATTATTCACGTTGAAAAACCGTACGGTGTGATCGTGCATTACGGCGGACAAACGCCGTTGAAACTGGCAAATGCGTTACACGAAAACGGCGTGCATATTATCGGGACTTCCGCTGACAGCATTGATGCTGCTGAAGATCGCGAACGTTTCCAAAAAGTACTACATAAATTAAACCTGAAACAGCCGCCGAACCGAACCGCACGTAATAGTGAAGAGGCGCTAACCTTGGCAAATGAGGTTGGTTATCCGCTAGTGGTGCGCCCGTCGTATGTCTTGGGCGGACGGGCGATGCAAATTGTGTATAACGATGAAGAGCTACAAACCTATATGCGTGAAGCGGTGCGGGTTTCCGACGACAGCCCGATTCTGCTTGATCACTTCCTCAACGACGCAATTGAAGTCGATGTCGATTGTATTTGCGATGGTGAAGATGTGGTGATCGGCGGCATTATGCAGCATATCGAACAAGCTGGTATTCACAGCGGCGACTCGGCGTGCTCGTTACCGCCGTATTCGTTAAGTGCGGATATTCAAGACGAAATTCGTCGTCAAACCGCCGCAATGGCGTTTGAGTTGAAAGTGGTCGGCTTGATGAATGTCCAGTTTGCGGTGCAAAACGGCACCATTTATGTGCTGGAAGTCAATCCGCGCGCCTCGCGCACCGTGCCTTTTGTCAGCAAAGCTACCGGTGTGCCGCTGGCGAAAATTGCCGCACGGGTGATGGCGGGTATCAGCCTGAAGCAGCAAGGAATCAACAAGGAAGTGATCCCGAACTTGTATTCGGTCAAAGAAGCGGTGTTCCCGTTCATTAAATTCCCAGGCGTAGACACCATTTTAGGACCTGAAATGCGCTCGACTGGTGAAGTGATGGGCGTGGGTAAAACTTTCTCCGAAGCGTTTTTGAAAGCGCAAATCGGTGCAGGCGAACGCTTGCCAAAACTGGGTAAAATTTTCTTGTCGGTCGAAAATGCGGATAAGCCGAAACTGGTTGAAATTGCCAAACGTCTGCAAGATTTAGGCTACGGACTATGTTCGACGTTGGGTACGGCAAGATTTTTACGTGAACACGGCATCGGCGTGCAAATCGTGAATAAAGTGCGTGAAGGGCGACCGCACATTGTTGATGCGATCAAAAATGGTGAAATCGCCATGGTGATCAACACCGTCGGCAGCATGCCGGAATCGGTTGCTGACAGCCACTCGATCCGCAGCAGCTCGCTGCAACAACGGATTCCAGTGTACACCACCATCGCCGGCGCTGCCGCAATCAGCCAAGGTCTGAACAGCATTAATGAGACTGAGGTTTATCGTTTGCAGGAGATGAATTAGTTGATTTGAAATAGAAAGAGCGGTTTATGATGAAGCTCAAAACCGCTCTTTGTAATTTAGTAACTACAACACTTGCCGTTGCAGCTGCCCAATAATTTGTGGATTTTCCAAGGTGGAGACATCTTGGGTGATGACTTCGTTTTTGGCAATCGAACGTAGTAGGCGGCGCATAATTTTGCCGGAGCGGGTTTTTGGCAGGTTTTCGGCAAAGCGGATATCTTCCGGGCGGGCGATTTTGCCTATCTCTTTTGAGACCCACTGTTTCAACTCTTCCGCTAAATCGCGTGCTTCTTGTCCGTCCGGAAGTGCGGTATTCAGCACGACAAACGCCACCACCGCTTCGCCTTTAATTTCATCCGGTTTGCCGACCACGGCTGCTTCGGCAACTTGCGGATTGGCAACTAATGCTGATTCGATCTCCATCGTACCCAAACGGTGTCCGGATACGTTCAGTACATCGTCGGTGCGTCCTAAAATCCAGAAATAACCGTCTTCGTCACGGTGTGCCGAGTCGCCAGCAACATAGTATTTTCCGCCTAACTCTGTCGGGAAATAGGTGGCTTGGTAGCGTTTATCGTCATTCCAAATTGTGCGCAACATCGATGGAAACGGACGTTTAATCACCAAAATTCCCCCGCTTTGTCCGCTGACTTTTTGTCCATTTTCATCGACTACATCCGCCATAATGCCTGGTAACGGCAAAGTACAGGAGCCCGGTTTCATCGAGTTGATGCCCGGTAGCGGGGAGAGCATAATCGAACCGGTTTCGGTCTGCCACCAGGTATCGACAATTGGGCAGCGTTCTTTGCCGATCACTTGATACAGCCACATCCATGCTGATGGGTTGATCGGCTCACCGACACTGCCGAGTAAGCGCAACGATGAGAGATCATATTTGTTCGGAATCCAGTCGCCGACCCGGGTCAAAGAGCGGATCAAGGTCGGTGAGGTGTAAAACACACTGATTTTATGCCGTTGGATGATCCGCCAAATTCGTCCGGGATCAGGATAGCTAGGCACACCTTCGTAAATCACTTGCGTAGCGCCGTTTGCCAACGGACCGTAACACACATAGGAGTGTCCGGTGATCCAACCGACATCAGCGGTGCACCAATAAACATCATTCGGTTTGTTATCAAAGACGTTGCGGAAGGTATTGATCGCCCCCAGCAAATAGCCGGCGCTGCTGTGCACAATGCCTTTCGGTTTGCCGGTAGAACCTGATGTGTACAGGATAAACAGCGGATCTTCAGAATTCATCCACTCCGGTTCGCAAAACTCCGGCTGGTGCTTCGACAATTCGTGCCACCACAAATCGCGTCCGTTGCGCCAAGCCGTATCAATATTCAAGCGGTAATACACCACCACGTTTTCTACCGTCGGACAGCCCATATCCAACGCTTCGTCAACGGTCTCTTTCAATGGGATAATCTTGCCGCCGCGCAGTCCACCGTTGGCGGTGATCACCAATTTTGCACCAGCATCTTCGATGCGATCGCGTAAAGCACCAGCAGAAAAGCCACCGAACACCACCGAATGCACTGCGCCTATCCTGGCACAGGCTTGCATTGCAATCACGGCTTCTGCCAACATCGGCATATAGATCACCACTCGGTCGCCTTTGCCGATGCCCAATTCACGCAGCGCATTGCCAAAACGGCACACCCGATTATGCAATTGCGCATAGCTAAAGCTGCTGACTTGACCGAAGTCAGATTCAAAGATAAGTGCGGTTTTGTTGCCTTTGTCAGGCAGATGGCGATCCAAACAGTTGTAGGATACATTCAGTTTGCCATCCGGGAACCACTTATAAAATGGTGCATTGCTGTCGTCAAAAATCGTCATAAACGGTTTTTTCCAACTGATCAAATCACGAGCTAAATCTGCCCAATACTGTAGATAATCCTTATCGGCAAATTCCCACAGATTTTGGTAATCCTCCAATTGCCCGATATTGGCAGCTTGGCGGAAATCATCACTCGGCTTAAAAATACGGTTTTCTTTTAATACGGAATCAAAGTGTTGCATAATCGGCGTTCCTCTTAACGATGTCGCAGGGAATGTTACAGGAAGCGAAAGAAAGCAAACGATCGCTGAAATTAAAAACGGACGGTATTACCCTATATGAAGTTAAAAAAATGAGCAATAGTTGTTAATGGTTTGTTTCAAGAGGTGGATCACAAAATAGAAGAATTTATAGGGGGGTGAGCGAGAAAATGATACATTGCTCACAAATTGATCGACATGGTGAACGGATAGATCACCATGTCGAATCGGTATTATACGATGCCGAGACTGGCCAAGCCGATAACCGTAATTAACGAGATGGTCGGAATGACGAGTGATACCATGGCAATATCAAAGTAGCTTTGGCGATGGCTCATGCCTGTAATCACTAATAATGTTAAAACCGCGCCGTTATGCGGCAAGGTATCCAGCCCACCGGAGGCAATGGAAGCAACACGATGGAAATGTTCGATATTTAAACCCTGTGTCATTGCCAGTTCATAATACTTTTGCCCCAAACTTTCTAGTGCAATTCCCATGCCGCCGCTGGCGGAACCGGTTGCTCCGGCAAGTGCGGTCACGGACACTGCTTCTGAAATCAGAGGCGAGCCTTTAATATTCAATAGAAAATCAGATAGGATTGCAAATCCGGGAACAGCCTTCACGACAGAACCAAAGCCAACGGCTGCCGAGGTGTTGACAATCGCCAATACGGAGCCGTTTGCTCCTTCGTTGATGGCTTTAATGAAATGTTTATACTGTGCCGCACTCAGGACTAGAATCAGGATAATCCCGATAAGCAATGCAATTATTATTGATAACTTGGCTACGTTTAGTGCGACAACAACAGAAATTAGCGGCAACATAGAGAACCAGAAATTGGGTTTACTATTTTTTATTGGCTTAACAACTGTTTTTGCCTGGTCTGATGAGGCTTTTGCCAAATTCTCTTCATCTTCAGTTTGCACGACTTGCTTGAGTTCTGGTTCAACAAACACCAATCCTTTGCTACGAAGTGCGGTTTCACGATAAACCAACCAATAGTAGCCTAAAACTGCCATAATCAGTGCCGATACAATGCCCATTAACGGAGCGGCGGCAGGTGTGGTATGGAAATAATGGGTCGGAATTAAATTTTGAATTTGTGGCGTGCCGGGAATGGCGGTCATGGTGTAAGTGAATGCGCCCAAGGCAATGGTACCCGGCAAAAGTTGGCGGGAGATATTGGCTTGGCGGAATAGTGCAACCCCTAGCGGATAAACGGCAAAAACAACCACAAACAGGCTGACGCCACCATAGGTGAGAATTGAACAGGCGACAACCACCGCCAAAATCGCACGTTTTGCTCCTAACCATTTGCTAATGGTTTCAGCGATGGCGTTTGCCATTGAGGTTACTTCCATCAATTTGCCGAAAATTGCGCCCAACATAAAGATTGGGAACCAGGTTTTGGCAAAACCGACGAAACCACTCATGTAATCACCGGTATAAGCCGTCAATAAGTCTAATCCGCCAAATAATGCGACGACACCGGCGGCTATTGGGGCGACCCAAATAATCGACCAGCCCCAAAAAGCCAATACAATGATGATCGTCAGACCAAGCAGGATTCCTAACATATTCATTCTCCTGTCTATCAATACAGAAATAAAATTATCGGTCGAGAAAAGCCGATGTCGTCCCTGAAATCGGCTTTGGTCAGTTTACGTTTATTATTGTGCAGTGTAGCCTGCATCAATCACTAAGTTGGTTCCTGTGATGTGTTTGGCGCAAGGACTGGAGGTGAACAGAACCAAACTAGCAATATCGTCGATATCAATTAATGTTTTTTGCGGAATCAGTGGATATAGCACCTCTTCCAGCACATTTTCCAGACTGACATTGCGGGTTTTGGCTAAATCTTTCATTTGATTCAGCACCAATGGCGTTTCAATATATCCTGGACAAATCGCATTGATGGTAATCCCGTCTTTAGCACACTCGAGCGCAGCGACTCGTGTGATTCCGATGATCCCGTGTTTAGCGGCATTATAGGCTACCTTACCGGCAAAACCGACTAAACCGTTGATGGACGATATATTGATAATCCGTCCGAATTGTTGTGCTTTCATGATCGGGAGACAGTGCTTAATAGTAAGAAAAGAAGCCCGCAACATAATTTGGATCATCAAATCGAATTTTTCGGTCGGAAAATCTTCTATCGGTGCAACATGCTGAATACCGGCATTATTGACAAAAATATCCAGTCTGCCGAAATGCTTGTGCGTCGTTGAGATTAAGTTTTCAATCTCGGCTTCTTTTGTAACATCCGTTTTTACCGCCAACAGATTCGGGTGATTTAACTCTTGCAGCCGTGCTGCCAAGGCTTCTTCATTAATATCGCTAATCACAACTTTTGCACCGTTTGCCAAAAATTTTTTCGCCATATGTAAGCCGATACCGCTGGCTGAACCTGTAATGACAGCAACTTTTCCGTTTACATCAATCATTTTTAACCTCAACTTGTTATTATTAATCAGATTATTACCGATAAAAGAGAAAAACTAGATACGCTCAACCACCATTGAAATTCCTTGTCCTCCTCCAATACATAATGTTGCCAACCCTAATTTGGCTTGTTTTGCCTGCATGCTGTATAGCAACGTCACTAAAATGCGTGCGCCGCTAGCACCAATCGGGTGCCCCAGTGCAATGGCGCCGCCGTGGATATTGGTTTTCTCCAGATCAAAGTGCAAGGTTTTCCCTACGCCTAAGAATTGAGCAGCAAAGGCTTCGTTGGCTTCGACCAGATCAATCTCTGCTAACGTCAGATTGGCTTTTTGCAAGGTATTCTGTGTTGCTTGAACCGGTCCTAATCCCATTACGGCAGGATCATTACCTACGCTGGCATAACTGCGGATGCGGGCTAACGGCTGCAACCCTAGTTCAGCGGCTTTGCTTTCGCTCATTAACAACAAGGCGGCGGCACCATCGTTAAGACCCGAAGCATTGCCTGCCGTGACGCTACCTTCTTTTTTAAATGCAGGTTTCAATGCGGCAAGTTGTTCAAGGGTTGTGTCGAATTTAGGGTGTTCGTCACGATTGAACACCTTCTCACCCTTACGTGTTTTTACGCTTACCGGAATAATTTCTGCATCGAACACACCGGCTTGAACTGCCTGTGAAGCCAGTGTTTGCGAACGTAAGGCAAATTCATCTTGCTGCTGACGAGTAATAGCATAATGTTCGGCGATATTCTCTGCGGTGATCCCCATGTGGTAATGGTTAATTGCGCAAGTTAGTCCGTCTTCAATCATGGTATCCTGCAAGGTTAAATTGCCCATTCTGGCGCCCAACCGCACTTTGCTACTCAACAGATAAGGCGCTTGGCTCATATTTTCCATGCCGCCGACCACCACAATATCGGCATCGCCGCTACGAATAGCCTGCGCCCCTAATACCACACTTTTTAAGCCTGAGCCGCATACTTTATTAATCGTGAGCGAGGACGCTTGTTGATGAATACCTGCTTTTAAAGCGGCTTGTCGTGCCGGGTTCTGCCCTAAACCAGCTTGCAGCACATTGCCCATAATCACTTCATCAACCAGATCTGAAGCAACATTTGCCCGTTGTAACACTTCTTTGATCACCAAAGCGCCGAGATCAACCGCACTTACGCTAGCAAGGGCGCCGTTAAAACTACCAATCGGTGTTCTGACGGCGCTGACAATGACAATATTTTCCATATTGAGTTCCTTTTTGTTCTGTTGATTATGCTTAATGGCACAGATTAATAATTGATCACCATCTGTTTAAAATCGTCCGCCACAACAAACTCAGCGTCGGTTTTGGCTTTAATGGTTGCCAAATCTACGTTAGGTGCGTGTTCTTGTAAGGTTAATTTGCCGTCAATAAAGCTGAAAACTGCCAACTCGGTCACGACCATATGCACTTTATTTTTTGCTGTTAAAGGCAGGGTGCATTTTTTGAGAATTTTTGAAGACCCCGATTTGGCACAATGTTCCATGCCGATGATGACTTTACGCGAGCCGGTGACGAGATCCATTGCGCCGCCCATGCCCGGTACCATTTTTCCCGGCACCATCCAATTGGCAAGATTTGCTTCCTGATCAACTTCCAGACCGCCCAACACACAAGCATCAACATGTCCGCCGCGGATAAGGGCGAAAGAAAACCCGCTATCAAAAAACGCTCCGTCAGATTTTATCGAACAAGGCTGCCCGCCGGCATTCACGATATTGGGATTGGCATTTTCCGGATCATAAGCCGCCAAGCCCAAGAAACCATTTTCTGACTGCAAGGTGATGTTTACATTTGCAGGCAGATAATTGGCCACCATCGTCGGTAAGCCGATGCCCAAATTGACAACGTCACCGTGTTTTAATTCCATTGCAATACGGCGTGCAATTAATTCTTTTGCATTCATATCCTTTTCCTTTTTTATTACTTCACTTAACAGGTCAAAGTGCGGTTTTCAATACAATATAGTCCACCAATGTTGCTGGCGTGATGATGTGATTAGGCTCCAATTCTCCCGCTTCAACCAAATAATCGGTCTCGACAATCACGGTTTTACAAGCCAACGCCATCAACGGATTGAAATTTCGGGCGGAACCGTCATAGATTAAATTTCCGGCTGTATCTGCGGTATGTGCTTTAATCAGCGCCAAATCAGCTTTCAGCGGCAGTTCCAATAAATAATCGATGTGATCAATTTGTATTTTTTGTTTTCCCTCTTCCACCACTGTGCCTACGCCGGTCGGGGTTAAAATCCCACCTAAACCGGCACCACCGGCACGGATACGCTCGGCAAATGTCCCTTGCGGCACAAGTTCAACTTCAATTTCACCGGCAATCATTTTTTTGCCGGTTTCAGGATTGGTTCCGATATGGGAGGCAATCACTTTTTTAATCCGGTTATTGGCAATGAGTGGTCCGACACCGGTATCGATCAAGGCAGTATCGCTGCTAATCAGGGTAATATCTTTGGTGCCGGCCTCTAAAATTGCCTGAACCAACGTTTCTGCCGAACCAATCCCCATAAAACCGCCTGACATGATGCTCATTCCATCAAAAAGATGATGCTTTACCTCAGCAACAGAAATCACTTTAGACATAATAATTCTCCAAATGATATATATTTTATTTATACTTAATTAAATGCATATTAAATCTGCTTAAAATAGAACAGATCATTATAAAACACTTTCATACTTTTCCAATTAACGATGCAAATAAAAATATAATTGTTTTTCAACAGCTTATTTCATGATTTTTACCTGCTAAGATTTCGACAATGAGCATAGCAATAAAATAATAGGAAAAGAAATACTAATTTTTTAGACATCTATCAATTTTTTTTATAGAAGTTTGATGTACCATAGGTGTAGTTACGTAAGTTGACAGAGGAAAGGATATGGATATACGGCATCTGCGTTATTTTATTGCTATTGTGGATAATAATTTTAATTTGAGTCGTACCTCACAGCATTTATATATTTCTCAACCGGCACTCAGTATGATGATTAATGAGTTTGAAAAACGTGAAAATATACCGTTATTTAAACGGACACAGGGAAAAATAGTTGGTTTAACTTATGTGGGCGAGAATTATTATCGTGATGCAAAAGATATTGTCGAAAAGTACAATGAAATGAATCAAAACTTACATAAAATCACTAATCAAATCACCGGTAATATTACAATCGGTATTCCGCCCTTGGTTTTATCGGTAGTATTCTCTGAAATTATGCCGTATCTTATTCTGGAAAATCCGACAATTAATTTCAGCATTAAAGAACAGGGTGCATATGTATTAAAAAAAGAATTGCTATTAGAAAATATTGATTTAGCAGTATTGCTTTATCCAGAAGGGATATCTAAGAATATTATTGATTCCTTTGAGATTTCACGTTCAGAACTCTCGGTATTTTTCTCTCCAGAACACCATCTAGCACAAAAAGAGATATTGACTTGGCAAGATTTACACAATGAAAAGATGGCGATTTTTGATAAAACGTTTATGATTTATCATCAATTAAGCGAGCACTTCAAGCGCTATAATATTTACCCGAATATTATTTTAGAGTCTAGCTCTTGGGATTTTTTATTAAATTCGACTAAAATTAATAAAGCATTATTAACTATTTTACCTTTTCCAATTTCTGAACTTTATCCCGCTACTGATTATGTCTGCCGAAAAATTAAAGATCCGGTACCTTGGCGAGTGACCTTATGTCGGTTACGCAAAAATAATTATAGCAATATTGAAAATTATATTTTAGATTCATTGCTTAAAGCATTTAAATCATAAAAAATAATACCGCACTTTATTCAATATAAAGTGCGGTATTATTAAGTGAAAAGCTTAGATTAAGCTACGCGAGATTGAACACACTGAGTGCCGTCATCTTCCATTTGTTTGAACGTGCCGACGACTTCGTGGATTTTTTCGCCGTCTTTAAACATCACAAAGCCACCATGTTCCATTTTGACCCACGCCTCATTTTTGGTCAGTGGAAAAGTGGAGATGATATTCACTCGGTCATTCGGTTTAGCGAAGTCGTTGAAATCGATCACACCGTCGTCGTCAATACGGAACGCTTTGCCGAATGGGGCTTTGCGCATCACGTAATGTAAATGAGTGGAACAGTGCGCCAGCATGATTTGCCCGTTGGAGAGGATAAAATTGAATGTGCCTAACTCACCCAATTCGGCAGCAATGTCATAGACTGCGTTAAAAATCTCTTGGTCGCTCGGTTTTTTGTGATACCGCACTTTCAGTTTTTCCACCATATAACAAAATGCAGCCTCTGAATCGGTGCTACCAATCGGCTGTGCACGGCTTTCCGATAGATCCGGTATGGTTTTCAAGTTGCCATTGTGGGCAAACACCCAGTTTTCGCCCCAAATTTCACGCATAAACGGATGGGTATTTTCCAGATTGACCACCCCTTGAGTCGCTTTGCGGATGTGAGCGATCACATTTAGCGATTTGATATGATATTGTTTGACGCAATCAGCGATCGGTGATGAACTGCATGGCTTGTCGTCGCGAAAAACCCGTACACCTTTCCCTTCAAAAAAGGCGATACCAAAGCCGTCGGAGTGGTGGTCGGTGATCCCTGCGCGGCGGCGAAAACCTTCAAATGAAAACACAATATCGGTAGGGCTGTTACAATTCATGCCCAAAAGTTGACACATAAAATGCGATCCTGCAAAGCTCAAAAACGGTTTCATTAAAGAAACGAAAAGATAAGTCGAATGGTGCAGAATTATACGCTTTTTTTATCAATATAAAATAGGGGGTTATTGTTTTTTAGCAGTTTTTTTACACTTTTCAGATCGCCTGTGTTGAATTGAGTGACCGCACTTTTTATTTAGCAGCCAGTATTTCTCATGACTAGATTTGCGGGGAAAGTGTGGCTTGATTAGCGAGGGTAACTGTTTGATAAATAATTGTTACTATATCAAAATACATAATTCTGAATACGATACACAATAAAAAAACCGAGAAAATTTTTATCTCCTCAGTTTTTTATGGTTAAAAGTGCGGTCTAACTTTTCGGTTAATACACACCTTGCGCCAGCATGGCATCCGCCACTTTGACGAAACCAGCAACATTGGCGCCGACCACGTAGTTGATGTTGGCTTGACCTTCTGCCGTGCCGTATTTTTTACAATTGGCGTGGATATCCAGCATAATGCGTTTCAGTTGTGCGTCGACTTCCTCACGAGTCCAGTATAAACGCTGTGAGCTTTGCGCCATTTCCAAACCGGAAGTGGCGACACCGCCGGCATTTGCCGCTTTACCTGGTCCGAACAGTACAGCGGCTTCCAAAAGGCGGTCGGTTGCTTCAATCGTGGTCGGCATATTGGCGCCTTCTGCCACTAATTGTACGCCGTTGGCAATCAAGGTTTCAGCGTCGGCTAATTCCAGTTCGTTTTGGGTAGCGCAAGGTAGAGCGATATCAGCTTTGACTTCCCAAGGGCGTTTGCCAGCGTGGTATTCCAAACCGAATTGCTCGGCATAATCTTTGACGCGACCACGTTTGACTTCTTTGATCTCTTGCAGTGCAGCTAATTTTTCTGCGGTGAAACCGTCTTTATCGTAGGCATAGCCGGAAGAGTCAGAACAGGTTACCACTTTTGCGCCCAACTCCAACGCTTTTTCAATCGCATATTGCGCCACGTTGCCGGAGCCGGAAACCGATACGGTTTTGCCCGCAAATGATTGCCCTTTTTCTGCCAACATGGCTTGTGCAAAATAAATTAAACCATAACCAGTCGCTTCCGGGCGAATCAATGAACCGCCGAAGGACAGACCGCGACCGGTGAAGACGCAGGCGGCTTGGTTGGAGAGTTTTTTCATATAACCGGCAAGATAACCGACTTCACGTCCGCCAACACCAATATCGCCAGCTGGTACGTCAGTGTCTGGTCCGACATGACGGTATAATTCCGTCATTAACGCTTGGCAGAAACGCATCACTTCCGCATCGGATTTGCCTTTTGGATCAAAGTCCGAGCCGCCTTTTCCGCCGCCCATCGGTAATGTGGTTAAGGCGTTTTTAAAGGTTTGCTCAAAGCCGAGAAATTTTAAAATTGAGAGGTTGACGGAAGGGTGGAAGCGCATGCCGCCTTTATATGGCCCGATTGCACTGTTGTACTGCACACGGAAGGCACGGTTGACTTGTACTTGTCCTTTATCGTCAGTCCATGCCACGCGGAATTGAAAAGCACGTTCAGGTTCGACCAAGCGCTCGAGTAAGCTTTGCGAGGCGTATTTCGGATTTTTTTGCAGAAACGGCCATAATGAGGTGATGACTTCTTTTACGGCTTGCAGGAATTCGGCTTGGTGACCGTCACGTTTGGCGAGTTGTGCTAAAAAAGCATCAACAGTAGTTAAATTGCTCATGGGTTTACCTTTTTTAAGATGTGTTGTGTTTAAAATATATTTATAGTTTTATAAAAAATCCTCTGTCATTTACACAACAGAGGATTTTATTCTAAACGATATTTTTTCTAAAAAATAGACAATTTTTCCCATATTTCATCTATTTTTTTAACTATTTCTTCTTTTTTCTTTATTGGAACGCCCCATTCTCTATCTGTTTCCCCTTTCCATTTGTTCGTTGCGTCGATTCCCATTTTTGACCCCAATCCAGCCACCGGCGAAGCAAAGTCCAGATAATCAATCGGCGTGTGTTCTACGATAGTGCAGTCGCGCGCCGGATCGCTACGGGTGGTGATCGCCCAAATCACATCTTTCCAGTCGCGCGCATTAATATCATCATCGCATACAATCACAAATTTGGTGTACATAAATTGGCGCAAAAATGACCAGATTCCCATCATCACCCGCTTGGCGTGTCCCGGATACTGTTTTTTGATGGTTACCACTGCCAAACGGTAGGAACAGCCTTCCGGCGGCAGGTAAAAATCAACGATTTCCGGAAACTGTTTTTGCAAAATCGGAATAAATACTTCATTCAACGCTTCGCCTAACACCGCCGGTTCATCGGGCGGACGACCAGTGTAGGTGGAGTGGTAAATCGGGTTTTGCCGCATGGTGATGTGTGTGATAGTGAACACCGGGAAATATTCCTGCTCATTATAATAACCGGTGTGATCGCCGTAAGGTCCTTCAAGTGCGGTTTCAGCCGGATCAATATAGCCTTCCAGCACGATTTCCGCACCGGCAGGCACGTCCAATTCATTGGAAACTGATTTCACTACTTCGCTTTTATTGCCACGCAATAAACCGGCAAAGGCATATTCCGACAGGGTGTCGGGAATCGGCGTGACCGCACTTAAGATCGTCGCCGGATCAGCACCCAACGCCACTGAAACTGGGAAAGGCTGACCGGGGTGGGCTTGTTGCCACTCCTGAAAGTCCAATGCCCCGCCGCGATGGGATAACCAACGCATAATCAATTTGTTTTTTGCAATAAGTTGTTGGCGATAAATCCCCAAATTCTGGCGTTTTTTATACGGTCCTTTGGTGATGGTTAAGCCCCACGTCACCAGTGGTGCCACATCGTCTGGCCAACAGTGCATAATCGGCAATTTGTACAGATCCACTTGATCACCTTGCCACACAATCTGCTGACAATCGGCTTTGCCCAACACCTTGGTCGGCATATTCAGCACCTGTTTGAACTGCGGCAGCTTGTCAATCAGGTCTTTAAAGCCTTTGGGTGGATCCGGTTCTTTTAGAAATGCCAGCAATTTGCCGACATCACGCAGGGCAGTTACATTCTCTTGCCCCATCCCCAGTGCCACTCGCCGTGCCGTGCCAAACAGGTTACACAGCACCGGCATATCATAGCCGATCGGGTTTTCAAACAGCAACGCCGGCCCACCCAAACGCAAAGTGCGGTCGGCAATTTCGGTCATTTCTAGATGCGGATCAATCGCCTGCGAAATCCGCTTCAACTCGCCTTGCTGTTCCAACAAGTCAATAAAATCGCGTAGGTTTTTGTATTTCATAAATTATTTATTATCAACGTTAAGCAAGAGGTGGATAGAGTTGGCGGCAATGGACAATCGTAATAATCAAGATATTGTTTTCGGTTATTCGATATACAATCCTATATCCGCGAGAATAAATTTCTCTAGTATCAATAACATCGCCAACTACCCCCATTTCAGGCATTGTTGGCAATAATGCTACTGATTTTTGAATATCACCGAGTATATTTACCGCACTTTGTAAGCCGGCAAACTCGGTGATATTCATCATAATTTGTTCAAGATCGCTATTTACAACCGCTGAATATTCAATTTCAAGCACTTCTTTTCATACCTTCTGCAGCTTTTAATGCGGCTCTGATCGCATTTTCATAAACCTGCTCACTGCTGTATGTCCGCCCCTGCTGCACAGCTTGATCGCCCAATTTAATCTTTTCTGCTAAAAATTTTTTATATTCTTCCGATTTTGTATCCATACTCTCTCTTCTCCTTATTAGCCGGTATGTTCAGGTTACTGTACCCCTAGCTGCATTTTTCGTCAATCGACCACACTTTATACCTGAATTTTGAGTCAGCATTAATGCGCTTCATCCCAATTATCGCCAACACCCACTTCGGCAATTAACGGTACGCTGAGCTCGGCGGCTTGTTCCATCAAGCTTTTAATCCGTTCGGCATAAAAATCCACTTTATCTGACCGCACTTCGAACACCAGTTCATCGTGTACCTGCATAATCATTTTGATCTCATTACTGTGGCGGATTTCATTGTCGATCAACAGCATTGCCCGTTTGATAATGTCCGCTGCAGTGCCTTGCATTGGGGCGTTGATAGCCACCCGTTCAGCCCCTTTGCGGCGCATCGCATTGGCAGATTTGATTTCCGGCAGGTAGAGACGGCGTTTAAACAGCGTTTCGACAAAGCCCTGTTCGCGCGCTTTTTGTTGAATATCCTGCATAAAAGTCTGCACGCCCGGATAGCGTTGGAAATAAAGGTCGATATATTGTTGCGCCTGCCCACGGGCAATGCCCAACTGGCGAGCCAAACCAAAGGCGCTCATGCCGTAGATCAAGCCGAAGTTGATCGCTTTGGCGCTGCGGCGCTGTTCCGGTGTGACTTGCTCCAACGCCACGCCAAAAATTTCGGCTGCAGTGGCTCGGTGAATATCCTGCCCTTCGTCAAATGCTCGGTTCAGCCCGGCATCATTGGATAGATGCGCCATAATCCGCAATTCAATTTGTGAATAGTCGGCGGCGATAATTTTATTACCTTCAGCGGCAATAAAGGCTTTGCGAATGCGGCGTCCCTCCTCGGTACGAATCGGGATATTTTGCAGATTCGGATCGCTTGAGGACAAGCGTCCGGTAATCGTCACCGCCTGATGATAAGAGGTGTGCACCCGACCACTGTTTTTATCCACCATTAACGGCAGTTTATCGGTGTAGGTCGATTTCAATTTGCTCAAACCACGGTGTTCGACCAACAGTTTCGGCAGCTCGTGTTCGTAAGCCAGCTCTTCCAACACCTCTTCATTGGTGGACGGGGCGCCTTTCGGGGTCTTTTTGATAATCGGCAAACCCAGTTTATTAAATAAAATCTCTTGCAACTGTTTGGTGGACGCCAGATTAAACGGCTCACCCGCCAACTCGTGCGCTTGTTGTTCTAATTGGGTCAGGCGGATCCCGATCTGATTTGACTGCTCAAACAATAAATCGCTATCCAACAGTACGCCGTTGCGCTCAATGCTGGACAACACCGACACCAGCGGCATTTCTAATGTTTCAAACAGCTCGACCAATGTCGGCTCGGCTTGCAGTTTTTGCCATAAGGTTTGGTGCAGCTTCATGGTGACATCGGCATCTTCTGCCGCATATTCCGCTGCCTGTTCAATTGGAATTTGGTCAAAGGTCAGTTGATTTTTGCCCTTGCCTGCCACTTCCTCAAAACTAATGGTGTTGTGTCCCAAATAGCGCTGTGCCAAATCGTCCATATTGTGGCGCCCTGTGCTGTCGAGGGTGTAGGATTCCAGCATGGTGTCATAGGCGATACCTTGCAGTTGGATGCCGTGTCGGATAAAAATAGTTTCGTCATATTTAATATTTTGTCCGATTTTTTGAATCTGTGGATTTTCCAAAATCGGTTTTAAGGTGGCAAGTGCGGTCTGTAGCTCCAACTGCGGCGGCACATCTAAATAACGGTGTTGCAACGGCAGATAGGCCGCTTCGCCGTTGGGCAAGGCAAAAGAGATTCCGACCAGATTGGCTTGCATATAGTTTAGGCTGTCGGTTTCGGTATCAACGGCAATCAGTTCGGCTTGGTTTAATTTGTCTAGCCAAGTGTGTAAATCACTTTCAGTCAAAATAGTTTGATATAAAGAGCGGTCAATCTGCACGGCGGCAACGGGGGTCGCCACCGCACTTTCAGCGCTTGTTGCGGTGGCTTGATAGCTGTTAAA
Source organism: Testudinibacter crocodili (assembly GCF_006228025.1). Classification (NCBI taxonomy): domain Bacteria; kingdom Pseudomonadati; phylum Pseudomonadota; class Gammaproteobacteria; order Pasteurellales; family Pasteurellaceae; genus Testudinibacter; species Testudinibacter crocodili. The sequence continues at coordinate 13,543 of NZ_VDHF01000077.1, read as the reverse complement.
ATGATTTACCGGCAATTCCGCTGCGGTGACCGAGCTGGAACCGTTTTGTAAGATTTCGTTCAGCCAACGCTTGAATTCATAGCGCCCAAAGGCTTCAATCAACGCATCGGTTTGCGCCGTTTGCATGGTCAGTTGGTCGTAAGACAGCGCTAATTCAACGTCGGTTTTAATCGTGGCAAGCAAATAGGATAAATCCGCCATTTCTTTGGCTTCGGCTAATTTATCGCCCAGCTTTTTCGCACCGCGAATCGGCAGCTCCGCCACCTGATCCAAGTTGGCATAAATTTGCTGCATACTGCCGATGCCTTGCAGCAGCCCAAGTGCGGTTTTCTCGCCCACGCCAGCCACACCGGGAATATTGTCCGAACTGTCACCGCGCAACGCCAGATAATCAATGATCAATTCCGGCGGAATGCCGTATTTTTCCACCACGCCGTCACGATCCAACAAAGTGTTGTTCATGGTGTTGATTAACATAATGTTGTCGTCTACCAACTGCGCCATATCTTTATCGCCGGTGCTGATCAACACTTTCTGACCGCACTTTGAAGCACGCACGGCGAGCGTGCCGATCACATCGTCCGCCTCCACGCCATCAATCACCAGCAGCGGAATACCCAACGCTTTAATCATGCTGTGCAACGGTTGAATCTGCTTGCGTAAATCGTCCGGCATTGGTGGACGGTGCGATTTGTACTGCTCGAATAGTTCATCACGAAAGGTTTTGCCTTTGGCATCAAACACTACTGCCAGATAACGCGGATTGGCTTGGCTAATCAGGCTTTTCAGCATATTCAACACCCCATACATCGCCCCCGTCGGCTCACCCAGCGAGTTGGTCAACGGCGGAAAGGCGTGAAAGGCGCGGTAGAGATAAGAAGAACCGTCCACAAGGACAAGGGCGTTATCGGCAATTTTGGCTGTCATAAATGATCACTTTTTTAATAGATGAAGTTGAATGGTATTGTAGCAAAAGTGCGGTCGAAAAAGGGATTAAATTACAAACCTTTCCCGCTCGGAATAAACTGTTGCTCGATTTCCACGGGCGAAGCCGACGAGGGAAAGCTGGTGTTGCTGTGCGAGATTGACCGCAAAGTCGGTGGCAGCGGAGACGGCGATGAGAATTTCGATGCCGCAGGCGACGCTTTTTTGTACCATTTCGTAACTGGCACGGCTAGTCACCAAAACAATACCTAGCAGCTGACCGCACTTTTGTTTTTGTTGTGCATGCCAGCCGAGCAGTTTGTCGAGGGCGACGTGCCGTCCGACATCTTCACGGATTGCCAGCAGTTCGCCATTTAGGTTAAAGAAGGCGGCAGCATGGGTGGCGCCGCTTTGTTGTGCCAGCTGCTGGGCTTGTTGTAACTGTTGCAAGCAGTTGTTGAGTTTGTTCAGATCAAAGCGCAAAGTGCGGTCGAGCGGTTGCAGTGGACGGGTGACGTGCTGTAATTGTTCCACCCCGCATAAACCACAGCCGGTGCGTCCAGCGAGGGTGCGTCGTTTTTCTTTTAATGCCGTAAAACAGCGGCTTGCCATCTCGATTTGCACTTCAATGCCGTTGCTGACGTCGACCACTTCAAGCGCATAAATATCACTTGGCTGGTCGATAATGCCTTCGGCAAGGGAAAAACCCAGCGCAAAATCCGCCAAATCGGCAGGGCTGCACATCATCACGGTGTGGGCAATGCCGTTATACACCAGAGCAACCGGTACTTCATTGGCTAAAAAATCTTGTTTTTGCAGCCAATGCGACTGTTTTTCAGTGAAGTTATCGTTGCCATTAAAGACCGTAACCGCTCTTTGGCATAAGGTTGACGACATATTTTCCTCTAATCATAAATAGGTAAATGATACTAATTTTGATATAACTCACAAAATTACGTTATATCACATTGATCTGGATTATATAAACTGATTTTGTATATTGCACAGCTCGTGGAACAAGAGTAAGCTACGCTTGAAATGTAATCTATTTTACATTTTCGTTACAACTGAAAAAACGAATGATTATTTTACTCTATCTCTCACAATTTTGAGGAGTTCTTATGCAACTCAGCAGAAGAAAATTCTTTAAAGTTTGTGCAGGAAGTATGGCAGGGACAACCGCTGCCGCATTGGGTTTTGCGCCGGCAACCGCACTTGCCGCGCCGCGCTCGTATAAACTTTTACGTGCTCGTGAAACCCGTAATACCTGTACTTACTGTGCCGTAGGCTGTGGCATGTTGCTATACAGCTTGGGCGATGGCGCGATGAACGCCCGTGAAAAGCTGGTTCACATCGAAGGCGATGCGGATCACCCGGTCAGCCGTGGGGCGCTGTGCCCGAAAGGCGCCGGTGCATTGGACTATGTCAACAGCGAACGCCGGGTGCAGTATCCGGAATACCGTGCGCCGGGGGCAAAAGAGTGGACCCGCATCAGTTGGGAAGAAGCCTATGAGCGTATCGCCCGTCTGATGAAAGACGACCGCGATGCTAATTTCATTCCGACTAACGCCGAGGGGTTGCCGGTCAACCGTTGGCTGTCGACTGGGATGTTGATGGCGTCGGCCTCTAGCAATGAAACCGGATTACTCAGCCAAAAATGGGCGCGTGCGCTCGGCATGATCGCGATTAACAACCAAGCGAGTATCTGACACGGACCAACGGTAGCAAGTCTTGCTCCATCATTTGGTCGCGGTGCCATGACAAACCACTGGGCTGATATTGCCAATGCTGATTTAGTTATCGTCATGGGTGGTAATGCCGCTGAAGCACATCCTGTCGGTTTCCGTTGGGTTATCGAAGCGAAAAAACGCCGTGGGGCGAAGTTGATGGTGGTCGATCCACGTTTCAACCGTACTGCAGCGGTCGCAGATTTCTATTCGCCGATCCGCTCCGGCACTGATATTGCGTTTTTATCCGGTGTTATCAAATATTTGTTGGATAACGATAAAATTCAGCACGAATATGTGCAGCAATATACCAATGCCAGCTATTTAGTGAATGAAGGTTTTCAGTTTGAAGACGGACTGTTTACCGGCTATAACGAAGAGAAGCACCAATACGATAAATCGACTTGGAACTATCAATTTGACGAAGAAGGTTTTGCCAAACAGGACCCGACTTTGCAGGATCCACGTTGTGTTATCAATTTGCTGAAAGCGCACGTCTCCCGCTATACTCCGGAAATGGTAGAACGGATTTGCGGTACCAAGCAAAAAGATTTCTTATATTTCTGTGAAGAGATTGCTAAAACGGCGGCGCGTGACAAAAATGCTACCTTCTTATATGCGTTGGGTTGGACTCAACATACGATCGGTTCGCAAAATATTCGTACCATGGCGATGATCCAATTGCTATTGGGCAATATCGGTGTCGCTGGCGGTGGCGTGAATGCGTTGCGCGGTCATTCTAACGTTCAAGGGATTACCGATCTCGGCTTGTTCCCGAATATGTTGACCGGCTATATGCCATTGCCGACCGATAAAGATACCTCTTTGGAAGCGTTTTTAAATCGGATCACGCCAAAGCTGACCCAGAAAGATCAGGTCAACTATTGGAAAAACACCCCGAAATTCTTTATCAGTTTGCTCAAAACCTTCTATGGCGACAAGGCGACGAAAGATAACGAATTCGGTTATCACTACTTGCCGAAAATCGACGGCGCTTACGACCATTTCCGCTACATCGATATGATGTTTGAGGGCAAAGTCAACGGCTATCTCTGCCAAGGCTTTAACCCGATCGCTTCCTATCCGAACCGGGCGAAAATGATGACAGCACTGAGCAAGTTGAAATATTTGGTGATTTTTGATCCGCTGAAAACCGATACCTCAGATTTTTGGCAGAACTACGGCGAATATAACGATGTGGATACTGCATCAATTCAAACCGAAGTGTTCCGCTTGCCGACGACTTGCTTCACCGAAGAAGACGGCTCGATTGCCAATTCCGGTCGTTGGTTGCAATGGCACTGGAAAGGCAATGATGCTCCGCAAGAAGCCAAACCAGATGTAGAAATTTTATCCGAACTGCGCGAATACCTGTTACATCTCTACCAAAAAGAGGGTGGTCGTGGGTTTGAACAGTTGCAAGCGATGCAATGGAACTATCGTAATCCGTTAGAACCGCTGCCGGTTGAACTGGCGAAAGAAAATAACGGTTACGCTTTGGAAGATTTGTTGGATGAAAACGGCAACGTGCTGGTTAAAAAAGGCGAATTGCTGTCCAGTTTTGCGCAATTGCGCGATGATGGCACCACCTCGTCCGGTTGTTGGATCTACACCGGTCAATGGACGGAGCAGGGCAATATGATGGCGCGACGTGACAACTCCGATCCGTCTGGCTTGGGTAATACCTTAGGTTGGGCATTTGCATGGCCGTTAAATCGTCGGGTGATCTACAACCGTGCTTCTGCCGATCGTCAGGGCAACCCTTGGGATCCGACCCGTCAATTGGTGAAGTGGAACGGCAAAAATTGGAACTACACCGATATTGCCGATTACACCACTGCGCCTCCAGGCAGCAATATCAGTCCGTTTATCATGCAGCCGGAAGGGGTTAGCCGTCTGTTTGCAATTGATAAAATGGCAGAAGGTCCGTTCCCGGAACATTACGAACCGATTGAAAGCCCGATCGGCACCAACCCGCTGCATCCTAAGGTGATTCACAATCCGGCGGCACGAATTTTGCCAAACGATAAGAAAACTATGGGCAGTGCGGATGAATTCCCTTACGTAGCGACCACTTACCGCTTAACTGAGCATTTCCACTACTGGACTAAAAATGCGTTGTTAAATGTAATCGCTCAGCCTGAGCAGTTTATCGAGATGGGCGAGGTGCTGGCAAAAGAGAAGGGCATCAACAATGGCGATACGGTGAAAGTGTTCTCCAAACGGGGGTATATCAAAGCCGTTGCGGTGGTGACCAAACGGGTGAAAGAGCTGCAAGTGGACGGTAAAACCATTCACACCATCGGTGTACCAATTCACTGGGGCTTTGCCGGTGTGGGCAAAAAAGGCTTTTTTGCCAATAACTTGACACCAAGTGTCGGCGACGCCAACACACAAACACCGGAATATAAAACCTTCTTGGTTAACATTGAAAAAGTGACGGGGGCTTAATATGGCAGTTCAAACTCAAGATATTATTAAAGCCTCTGCAACTTCGTCCCTGACCCCTCCGCCACAGACGCGGGATCATAAAGTCGAAGTGGCAAAACTGATCGATGTCAGTGCCTGTATCGGCTGTAAAGCCTGTCAGGTGGCGTGTTCTGAATGGAATGATTTGCGTGATAAACCCGGTACGTGTATCGGGATTTACGACAATCCGATTGATTTGACCGCCAAATCTTGGACAGTGATGAAGTTCAATGAAGTGGAAGAGAACGATCGCCTGGAATGGTTGATCCGCAAAGACGGCTGCATGCACTGCGCAGAACCGGGCTGCTTGAAAGCCTGTCCGTCACCGGGAGCGATTATCCAATATGCCAATGGGATTGTAGATTTCCAATCTGATAAATGTATCGGTTGCGGTTATTGCATTGCTGGTTGTCCGTTCAATATTCCGCGTATTAACGAAGCAGATAACCGCGCTTACAAATGTACCCTGTGTTCCGATCGCGTCAATGTGGGGCAAGAACCGGCATGCGTCAAAACTTGTCCGACCGGCGCGATCCACTTCGGCAGCAAGGAATCCATGAAGCAATATGCAGAGACCCGAGTGGCTGATTTGAAAGCACGCGGTTATGAAAACGCCGGTTTGTATGATCCGCAAGGCGTCGGCGGTACGCATGTGATGTATGTGCTGCACCATGCCGATAAACCAGAGTTGTATTCCGGTTTACCGAAAGATCCGTCAATCAGCCCGGTCGTCAGTTTGTGGAAAGGGATTTTGAAACCATTGGCGGGTATGGCAATGGGGGCATTGGCAATTGCTTCTGCCGCACATTACATTGGCGTCGGACCAAATACGGAAGAGGACGATGAAGATCTGCAAAAACCACTCGATCCACATGGGAAAGGAGAATAATCATGGTTGATTTAAACAGACGCGTTATTCGCCATAACCTGAAAGAGCGGTTGAGCCACTGGTTGTTGGTGCTGTGCTTTTTTATGACCGCACTTTCCGGCTTGTCGTTTTTCTTTGCTGACTTTGCTTGGATTGCAGAAGTATTGGGCACACCACAACTAGCACGGGTGTTGCATCCGTTCACCGGTTTGGTGATGATTATCGCCTTTGCTATTTTGGCAAAACACTATTGGCGTGATAACTTGATTGAAAAAGGCGACTGGCAGTGGTTGCTCAATGTGGTTGAGGTGCTGAAAGGCAACGAACACCATGTGGCGGATGTTGGCCATTACAATATGGGGCAAAAGTTGCTGTTCTGGACCTTAATTATGGCGTTAGTCATTTTGCTGGTTACCGGTGTCATCATGTGGCGTCCCTATTTTGCCGAGAATTTTTCTATTCCAGTGATTCGGATTGCATTATTGCTGCACGCAACCAGTGCCATTGCCCTTATATTGGGGATTATGGTGCATGTGTATATGGCAATTTGGGTGAAAGGCTCGATTCGAGGCATGGTTGAAGGCTGGGTAACAGCGCGTTGGGCAAAAAAACACCACCCACGCTGGTTCCGTGAATCCATTCTACCTGAATTGGAGAAAGAGCATAGACAAGGGAAGCAAGAGCATAAATAAATGAGTATTCGCATTCTAGCGGAAAGCGAAATCAAACAAGCAGCGACGGGGTTTTTTGCTCCACCGCTGCTGTTCGCCAACCCGAAAAATTTATATCAACGCCGGGCAGCCCGTCTGCGCAAGCTGAGTGAAAATCACCCGCTACAAGATTATCTGCGTTTTTGCGCCAATATCGCTGACGCCCAGTTAGACTTATTGCAAACGGCACCGATTGCTATTGATGTCCGTTTAAGTGCGGTCAAAGATAATGCTGCATTATTGGCACAACAGCCGTTGCATTGGAAAAATTGGCAGCGCGATCCGATTTGGCTGGAACTGTTACAGCAGTTGTTACAACGGATCAAACCGAGTGCCAATGATGCGATTTTAGCGACGATTGAGTGGTTGGAAAAAGCTTCCGCCAGTGAACTGAACGCACTAGCCAGTCAGCTGTTACGTGATAATATGCTGTCTAATCAAAGTGATAAGGCCATCTTTCTGTGGGCGGCACTGTCGCTGTACTGGACTCAACTGGTACAACAAATTCCTCACCAAGCCAAAACTGAGTTGGGCGAAAACCGCCAATTTTGTCCGGTTTGCGGCTCTGCGCCGGTTGCCAGTACGATTCAGCTTGGGGAGGTGCAAGGTACACGCTATCTGCACTGTTCGTTGTGCGAAAGTGAATGGCATATGGTGCGGGTGAAATGCAGCAATTGTGAGCAAGGCGGCAAGTTGAATTATTGGTCGCTAGATTCAGATCATGCGGTGAAAAGTGAAAGTTGCGACGACTGCCATAGCTATCTGAAAGTCTTGTATCAGGATAAAAATCCTGAGGTTGAAGCCGTTGCCGACGACCTCGCCAGCCTTTTCCTCGACGATGAAATGGAGAAAATGGGCTACGCCAAAAGTGCGGTCAACCCGTTTTTATTCCCGTCAGAATAGCGTCAGAATAGCGTCAGAATTGTAAGAAAAAACAAAAGGGTGGATTGATGCCACCCTTTTTTCCATCTTTTAAGCCCTGGCTTTCAGGAAACGCTGTGCGCATTCTGAGGCGGCGGTCAATCCACCTGCCATCATGATAATATCTTTCAAGATCAGCCGACCTGCCCCCGACAGATATGGGAAGCCGTAATTCGGTGTCGGCAGGTCACCGCCCAAATTTAGCACATAGGTCTCTGGGGTGGTGATCAAAAATGAGAGCGTGACAATTGACATTCCAAACGTCAACAAGCCGCCAAGCATACCGGTTGTTGGGTTCCAAATTCCCGATAAGGTTAGTAAACCAATAGTGACAATTACTGCGCCCAAACCGTAAGAAAACGGATAAGTCCCGTTTTGTTTATGCCAATCAATATTTTTTTGTACCATTTTTCCTTCTGGATTTTTGTATAAGGTATATTCTTTGACCAACTCGCCTTTCTCATTTTCAACCATTTTTTGGCTGTCTTTGTAGAAAAAACTCATAAACGGACTGTTGGCAACAAAATGCACAATGCCGTCGGCTTCATACTGAAACGCCTTCAAGCCGCCGATCCACAACATCACGATACAGATAGCGATTCGGATAAAATTAATAAATATACGTTGTTTACCGGCAAGAAATTCTGCCGCAATTCTGATGATATTAACACTCATGTTGACCCCATTATTATTAGATTGAACCATTGAGAAATGCCTTAAAAAGCTTCAGCCAAGCGGTATAATGATCTAGATAACACCGATTGCAAATAAATATTATTCTCATTTGTTGGGGCTGACAGGTGAAATAATCGCAATAATACCGTGTAAAATCTTAATAGGAATAGAATATGATCTCATGCATAAAAATAGCGAGAGGGGAATAAAGCGGAAAAGTGCGGTTTGAGCAGATCGTTATTGATCTGCCCAATGTTCAAATGCTTATTTTTTACCGATTTCGTCCGTAACCTGGCCGTAAATCATAATGGTAAACACGACGGTTCCACCGAGAATATTACCTAACGCTGTTGGGCCTAAAAAGGTGACGAAGTAGTCATAGAGATTGGCATCGCCTTGAATCACCAGATAAGCCATTTCTGCTGAACCGACCACCACGTGAGTAAAATCGCCTAAGGCGATCAAATAGATAAAGAAAAAGATCATCACAAATTTGCCGTTGCCGACCGTTGGCATCATCCACACCACCGATGCAATCAAAATGCCCGCTGGAATACCACGCAGAATATTGTCGCTGACCGACATCGAGGCAACGTGGTGGGCTATGTCATTCATTGCCACCACAAATTCTGGATTGAAAACGTGGTGGTTTTGTAAAAACAACGCTGCTAGGGTAGTACCGATTAAATTGGCACCGAACACCGTCGCCCATAACTTTGCCACCGCTAGCAGTTTTTTTAGACTCAGCGGATTAAATAAGGGAACGACGGTAGTAATGGTATTTTCGGTAAACAATTGCATCCGCCCTAAAATCACCAACAAAAATCCGACGGTATAGCCCATATTGGTAATCAACGGCGCCCAAGGTTCATTTGGTGTATAAGCGGTAAATACAGCCTTGAAAATAAAGGAAAAGGTAATGACTAAGCCTGCGGTAATGCCTGAAAAAATCAGCGCTTTAGTTGGGCGCGATAGTTCTTCAATCCCGTCTTGGCGGATAATTTCATACAGCAAGCGCGGGCTTAAACGCTCGTGTTCCTCCACCGCCATGCGATCGCGATAGGATAATTTGCTGCTGTTTAATTCTGATTTCATTATTCCTCCTGTTAAGTATATTTTTTGAGCAAAAAAATTAAAAAAGTTTGCCACTATAGCATAAAGCGTCAATAAATAAAAAATGTCGGAGATAACTGCGCCAACCGCACTTAAGCGCCATAAATAGAATTGTGCCTGTTAAATCGTCGCTAAATATCATATAATTTCCCCCTTTACAGTGAATTTATAATCGGTATTTAGAATGTTTGAAATTAATCCCGTCAAAAACCAAATCAGCGATCTCGGGCAACGTACCGAGGTTCTTCGGGGGTATCTTTGACTTCGACGGCAAAGTCGAGCGATTGGAAGAGGTCAATGCTGAATTAGAGCAGCCGGATGTATGGAATGATCCGGAAAAAGCACAAGCGCTGGGCAAAGAGCGGTCAGGGTTGGAAGCGGTGGTCGATACCATTCGCACTTTGGATCAAGGTTTGCAAGATGCCGAAGGTCTGTTGGAATTGGCGGTAGAAGCCGAGGATCAGGAGACCTTCGATGAAGCGGTTGCCGAGTTGCAAGAGTTGGAAGCCAAACTGGCGCAATTGGAGTTCCGCCGGATGTTCAGCGGCGAACACGACAGCGCCGATTGCTATGTCGATTTACAAGCCGGTTCCGGCGGCACCGAAGCACAGGACTGGACGGAAATGCTGGTCAGAATGTACCTGCGTTGGGCAGAAAGTAAAGGCTTTAAAACCGAATTGATGGAAGCTTCCGATGGCGATGTTGCCGGGATTAAATCTGCTACTATTCGGGTCAGCGGTGAATATGCCTTCGGTTGGTTACGCACCGAAACCGGTATCCACCGCTTGGTGCGCAAAAGCCCGTTTGATTCCAACAACCGCCGCCACACTTCGTTTAGTGCCGTATTTGTTTACCCTGAAATTGATGACAATATTGACATCGACATCAATCCGGCAGATTTGCGCATCGACGTTTATCGTGCCTCCGGTGCGGGTGGACAGCACGTCAACCGAACGGAAAGTGCGGTGCGGATCACCCATATTCCGAGTGGAATCGTGGTGCAGTGTCAAAACGACCGCTCGCAGCACAAAAATAAAGATCAATGTATGAAGCAGTTGAAAGCCAAGTTGTACGAAATGGAACTGCAAAAGAAAAATGCCGAGAAACAGGCGCTGGAAGACAGCAAATCCGACATCGGCTGGGGCAGCCAGATCCGCTCCTATGTGCTGGACGATGCACGGATTAAAGACCTGCGCACCGGCATTGAAAACCGCAATACCCAAGCGGTGTTGGACGGTGATTTGGATAAATTTATTGAAGCCAGCTTAAAAGCGGGTTTGTAACCGAATATTGAAATAACCCTAAGGAATACATAAGGAATACATTATGTCAGAACAACAACTTCCGGAACTGGATCTGCACGGTGAAATGTTGGTGCGTCGCGAAAAACTGACCGCACTTCGCCAACAAGGCAATCCATTTCCGAACGACTTTCGTCGTGAGCATTTGGCGCAAGATCTGCACCGCCAATACGAAAGCCAAGAGGGCGAAACACTGAAAGCGCAAGAAATTGCCGTGAGCGTTGCCGGACGGATTATGACCCGACGCAAAATGGGCAAAGCCAGTTTTATCACTCTGCAAGATATGAGCGGCAGAATTCAACTGTATGTGGCGCGCGATCTGTTGCCGGAAGGCGAATATGAGAGTCTGATGGCGTTGCTGGATTTGGGCGATATTGTCGGTGCCAAAGGCACGTTGTTTAAAACCAAAACCGGTGAGTTGACCGTACGCTGTACCGCACTTGAGCTGCTGACTAAAGCGTTGCGCCCGTTACCGGATAAATTCCACGGCTTGAGTGATCAAGAAACCCGTTACCGCCAGCGTTATCTGGATTTGATCAGCAACGATGATTCGCGCCGTGCATTTGTGATCCGCTCGAAAGTGATCAGCGGTATCCGCCAATTCTTCCTGGATAAAGGTTTTATGGAAGTAGAAACCCCAATGCTGCAAGTGATTCCGGGCGGCGCGGCGGCGCGTCCGTTTGTCACCCATCACAACGCACTGGATATTGATATGTATCTGCGGATTGCGCCGGAATTGTATTTGAAACGCTTGGTAGTCGGCGGCTTTGAGCGAGTGTTTGAACTGAACCGCAATTTCCGCAACGAAGGGGTGTCGGTACGCCATAATCCGGAATTCACCATGCTGGAATACTACCAAGCCTATGCTGATTACCACGATTTGATGGACAATACCGAAGAACTATTGCGCAAACTGGCGCTGGATATTCTCGGCACCACTAGCGTACCATACGGCGAATACACGTTTGATTTTGGTAAACCGTTCGAACGCTTGACCATGACTGATGCCATTCTGAAATACGGCAACAATATCCAGCCTGAACAACTGCAAGATTTTGCCCAAGCCAAAGCTCTGGCGACAACATTAGGCATTGAAGTGCAAAAATCGTGGGGCTTGGGCGGCGTGATCAATGCCATCTTTGAAGAAGTGGCAGAACACCACTTGATTCAGCCGACGTTCTTGATGGCGCATCCGGCGGAAATTTCGCCGTTGGCACGGCGCAACGATGACAATCCGGAAGTGACCGATCGTTTCGAATTGTTTATCGGCGGACGTGAAATCGGCAACGGTTTCTCCGAGTTGAACGATGCCGAAGACCAAAACGCCCGTTTCGACGAACAAGTCGCCGCCAAAGAGGCGGGCGATGACGAAGCGATGTTTAAGGACGAGGACTTTGTAACTGCACTGGAACACGGTTTGCCACCAACCGCCGGCGAAGGCTTAGGTATCGACCGCTTAGCGATGATCTTCTCCAACTCGCCGTCGATTCGTGATGTGATTCTGTTCCCGGCGATGAGACAGCATAAAGATTAACCGCACTTTTATAGCACAACCGCGGTCGGATTGAATCCGCTCGCGGTTTTTTTAGCGAAGGCGAAACGGTTGTCGTCAAACTCCAGATTGAGAAACAGCACTTTGCCGATAGCCGCTTGTTGAATCAACGATTTTATATGCTGAACCCCATGAAAGAAGTTCATGATATACCCAGCCATAAAAATCACGCCGTTTTCCTCGCACGCACTATCTCATCCTATTATTTTCCTACTGTTTAAAAAATAATTATGTTAAAACGCATTCAGTCGGTATAACATAATCAATAAAATAATAATCTGCAAGAGCCGTCTTTAAAATAAAACCGCACTTTTATAAAGCCTAATAAAAAGAAGCGACATAGTGGAAAAACAATGAAAAATGAGTATAGTGTTCGGATAATTTATATTGTCTTAATGGGGTTTGGTTTTCCTATTATGCGCTATATGAGTTTATATTTTGATCCTTTAAATAATAATGCTATTCGCTTTCTTTTTGGCAGTCTATTTTTATTATTGATTTGTGTATTTAAATTTAGACGTATTTTAAAAGATAGCTTAAATGATCCGATTTTAATTTTAAAATTAAGCCTGCTTGGTTTATTTATGACGGCAAATATGTACTGCTTTATGACAGGACTACGCCATACCAGTGCTTTGACTGGCAGTATTTTCGGGATTTTAGCGATGCCACTTGGTATCTTGATGATAGCGCTGTTTTACCAGGATGAACGGCGTAAAATTCAGCACCGCACTTTTTATCTTGGTGGCGGGCTGGCAATTATCGGCTCATTAATTTTTGTTTTCTATGGCAATCAAGCCACTGCTGAACATGAGAGTACGGATTTTATTCACGGCGCTTTTTTTCTTGCGACGGCTATTTTTATTCAATCTCTACAAAATGTTATTGTCAAAGATATTGCGACAAAACTGCATGTTATTATTATCAGCACAACTACAGCGACTATTGCTGGATTGATTTTTTTAACGATAGCAATCTTCAGTGGCAAAATAAATCAATTAAGTGCGGTCAGTGATGGCTTATTAATTGCGTTGGCGCTGTCTGGTATTTATGGCATTTTAAGCGGAATGTTGCTGGCATTTTATATCGTGCAAAAACAAGGTGTGGTGATTTTTAATTTAATCCAATTGCTCGTGCCGTTATCTACTGCATTGGTCGCTTATGTTACCTTGCATGAACAAATTAATCTCATGCAGGCAATTGGAGCGTTAGTGGTGCTGGCGGGTTGTTTGCTGGCGTTGAAAAAAAGATGAGCCATATTCAAATTGGGCATAGTAGACAAA
>NZ_VDHF01000076.1:0-609 GCF_006228025.1 Testudinibacter crocodili | reverse complement strand
TATTGGCAGTGCTGTTGGCCGCATTGGCGGTGTTTTGTGCTGCCGTTGCCGTAGTCTGTGCGGCGGTGGCGGCGGTTCTTGCGCCATCTGCGGTGGTCTTAGCAGTATTGGCAATGGTTTGCACCCCAAACAGTTGCTTACCGTTAACCGCCTCGGTTGAAGTCGCCGAAACCGTGCCGTCTTTTAAGTTAGTGATTTTACTGCCACCGGTGCCCGCCAGTGCCACCGCACTTTTATCTGCATTGTATTTAACATTTAATTTATCTGCTTCTTGTAAAGCATTAATATTGTTTCTGTTGCTATCAGCTGTTGCTTTAGCAATATCCGCTGCAATCTGTGCATCTTTAGCTATTTTTTGCACCGCAGATAGATTTGTATTTGAACTCCCTCCACCACTAAGACAAAACCACTGCATACCTGCATAGCTAACTGTTCCTCCAGCTCGTCTACATGCGTCTTGCTCGGGACCTGGACCATCAGAATATTTTGCATAAACCGTATTTGAATGTGGAAATAAAAGCCCACATAATATTAATCCAGTAATAAGTGATACCTTATTATTAATTTTTCCTCTTGCCCGACTATTTTCTGAGACCGCAACAAACTGCC
>NZ_VDHF01000075.1:0-32374 GCF_006228025.1 Testudinibacter crocodili | reverse complement strand
AAAAAGCCCGTTTAGAAGCTGAAGCCAAAGCGGCGGCTGAAGCCGCAGAAAAAGCCCGCTTAGAGGCGGAAGCCAAAGCAGCTGCTGAAGCCGCAGAAAAAGCCCGTTTGGAAGCGGAAGCTAAAGCGACTGCCGAAGCCGCAGAAAAAGCGCGTCTAGAAGCAGAAGCCAAAGTCGCTGCTGAAGCGGCAGAAAAAGCGCGCCTAGAAGCAGAAGCCAAAGAGGCTACTGAAGCAGCGGAAAAAGCCCGCTTAGAAGCTGAAGCCAAAGCCGCTGCTGAAGCCGCAGAAAAAGCCCGTTTAGAAGCAGAAGCAGCTGCTGAAAAAGCGCGTCTAGAAGCGATTGCTCAGGCAGAAGCGGCAAAGCCAGTGAATAAACAACATGATTGGATCAGCAAAGAAGCGAATATGGCACTTTCGTCTCAAGCGGCCAACATCAGCCAATTAAACAAAAATCAAACATTGTTGAATCAATACGTTAATCGATTAACACCGGATAATAGCGGGTTATGGAGCAATGTTGATCGTGAGCGCATGAACTACCACAGCGACAACTACCGTCACTACAAACAAGATCTCTACAGTCAACAACTTGGCATTGATAGCACGATTGACTTTGATGGCGGTGACTGGTTGGTTGGTTTAGCATTCGGACACAGCAATGCGCATAATCAATTTGCGGAGAATCAAAGTGGTAAAACCAGCAACCATAGCCTAAGCTTATATAATAAAGTGATTTTAGACAATCAATTGTACCTCAGTACCGTGATCAGCTATAACCGCTTAAAAACGACGTTGAACGCATTTGATCAAGATGTCAAACAACACGCTTGGGTCACCTCCGTTGCTCTTGGTAAGCGCTGGCAGTTTGGTACTATCGGAGTACAACCATCGGTTGATATCACTTACTACCGTTTAGGCAGCATGGATTATCGTATCAACAACGTAGCGATACAGCAGCAAACGCTTAACTTCTGGCAAGCACGTAGCGGTATCATGTTAGATAAACACTTTGGCTTGTCACCAAGTGACGGTGTAACGTTATATACCGCACTTTACTACACAGCCAATCTAAACCATAAGGCACAGTTGCAAGTCAGCAACAGCACATTGAATGCCGCCCTGTTTAAGAACCGCTTAGAAAGTGAAGTTGGAGCCGTATTCCGCTTAGGGAAACATTTCAATCTTACCCTAAAAGGTGGTTATGCCGAAGGTGATGTGATCGAGTCACAATTTAATGCCGGACTTGAATTGAAATATCTTTGGTAACATCAACAACCCCTAAAAACCGCCATGAAAAATCCCTTTTGTGTAAGCAAAAGGGATTTTTTGATTTGATATTGAAAAGTGCGGTCAGAATCTATTTTCCAATAAACGCCAAACCACCCATGTAGGGTTGCAGCACGCTTGGGATCGCAATAGAGCCGTCGGCTTGCTGATAGTTTTCTAACACCGCAACCAATGTGCGCCCCACAGCTAAACCAGAGCCATTCAGGGTGTGAACCAAGCGGGTCTTCTTATCGCCCTTAGTTCGGCAGCGAGCCTGCATGCGACGCGCTTGGAAATCCCACATATTGGAACAAGAAGAGATCTCACGATAAGTATTTTGTGCTGGCAGCCAAACCTCTAAATCATAGGTTTTGGTCGAACCAAATCCCATATCGCCGCTGCATAACAACACCTTACGGTATGGCAAACCTAACAGTTGCAACACTTTTTCCGCATGTCCGGTCAGTTCTTCCAAGGCTTCCATTGATTTTTCCGGTGCAACAATTTGCACCATTTCCACTTTGTCAAACTGGTGCATGCGGATCAGACCGCGCGTATCACGTCCATAAGAGCCCGCCTCTGAGCGGAAGCACGGGGTATGCGCTGTCATTTTAAGCGGCAGGCTCTCTTCATCTAAAATCTCACCACGAATTAAATTAGTCACCGGCACTTCGGCGGTCGGAATCAACGCATATGGCTGCTCGCCTTCCAGCGCATTGGTGTGAAACAAATCTTCACCAAATTTGGGCAGTTGCCCTGTGCCGTACAGGGTTTCATGGTTGACCAGATACGGCACATAGGTTTCTAGGTAGCCGTGCTGTTCAGTGTGCAGATCCAACATAAATTGGCTCAACGCACGGTGTAATTTGGCGATCTGCCCTTTCATCACAACAAAACGCGCTCCAGCTAATTTCACCCCGGCAGCAAAATCCAAACCTGCAATATTTTCACCTAAAGTAACGTGATCTTGCACCGTAAAATCATAATGTTTTGGTTGACCCCAACGCAGCACCTCTAAATTCTCACTGTCATCTTTGCCCAACGGCACTTCGTCTGCCGGAATATTCGGGATATTCAGTGCAATCTGTTGCAGTTCACTTTGTACCGCTTCAAGTGCGGTTTTGGCCTCGTCCAACTCACAACCCATCGAATCCACTTCTGCCAGCAATGCCTGAATGTCTTCCCCACGTGCTTTCGCTTGCCCAATACTTTTAGAACGAGCATTGCGTTCCGCTTGCAAGGTTTCGGTTTTCACCTGCAACACTTTACGCTGCTCTTCTAACTCACTGATTTTGGCAGTATCCAGTATAAAATTTCGTCTAATTTTTAATTTCTCGGCGGTTTCCGCCAAATTGTTACGCAGTAAATTTGGATCAATCATCTTGTTTGCCTGTTTTGTTGATGGTGGCGGATAACCGCACTTTGCTTGAAAAATGCTTGATATTTTAGCCTTTATTCGCCGCAGTGACTAGTACAGAATCGAGATTCACCGCCAACATTTTAGAAAAATCGTGTTAACGTCTATTTTTCTATTCCGACGGAAAACGGCGGTGCCGATGGCAAACACGGATTGGAGGAATATCTGCAAACACAGGTCGTTTATTTACAAACCACAAACTAAATTCTGCACTGCTCTCAGCTAAACCGCACTTTGATTTATTGATGTTTTTTATCAAAATAATGAAAGTGCGGCTTTTTACCTGTTTAAGTTATATGCAAACGGCTACCATCCTCTCCAATTGAAGACTAAAAAAACAAATTTTGCGAATCCTGTCACAAAAATTTTTCTTTTATTACATTATGATAACAACTCCAATAACAATGTATAATTTGTGGTTACTTATATTACCTCAACTGATTGCTATCAACTAAGGATCTTTAAATGGCTTTAACGCTTAGTCTTTTTCCGATCGTTTTACTGATCTACTTAATGGTAAAACGCAACAGTATGCCCTCTTTTATTGCACTACCCCTGATCGCATTATTGGTCTATGTGTTGCAATTGACCTATTTTGGTCAAGATTTCATGCTGATCAACGCCAATGTGATTTCCGGTATCATTGCTACGCAAACCCCGGTTACCATTATTTTTGGTGCGATTTTATTTAACCGCATGATGGAAATTTCCGGCTCAACCAATGTGTTGCGCCAATGGCTGTCGAATATCAACCCTAACCCGATCGCACAGTTGATGATTATCGGTTGGGCATTTGCCTTTATGATCGAAGGTGCTTCGGGTTTTGGTACACCGGCGGCGATTGCTGCACCGATTTTGGTTGGATTGGGGTTCAATCCAATTAAAGTGGCAATATTTGCGTTGGTGATGAACTCTGTGCCGGTCTCTTTCGGCGCCGTCGGCACCCCGACTTGGTTTGGCTTTGCGCCGTTGAAGTTAGGCGAGGAAACCCTACTTCAAATCGGCTACCAAAGTGCAATTATCCACTTCTTTGCAGCCTTTGTTATTCCACTGATTGCGCTACGTTTTATCACCAATTGGACAGCAATCCGCAATAACATTGTATTTATTTACCTCAGCGTGCTGTCTTGTACTATCCCGTATCTGTTGCTGGCAAAAGTCAACTATGAATTTCCATCGTTAGTCGGTGGCGCAATTGGGCTGTTTATCTCTATTTTGTTGGCAAATAAAGGCATTGGTCTCGTCAAAACCAGCGATAACAGTGAAAAATCTCCACTGCCGTTTGCCACCATTGTTAAAGCCATGACCCCGACAATGCTGTTAATTTTGATTTTAATCGTGACCCGTATTCATCAACTAGGTATTAAAGCGCTATTGAATGATGCCACCACTTGGTTCAACCTATCATTGGGACAATTTGGGCAATTTGAAGTCAGTCGTGCACTGATCTTGTCCTTTAAAGATATTTTAGGACAAGGCGTCAGCGACAGTTATAAAACCCTGTATGTGCCGTCATTGATTCCGTTTATTATTACAGTGTTAATCTCATTAGTGCTGTTTAAAGTCAATAAAAACAACGCCAAAGCTATTTTTTCCAGCACTTTTCAACAAACCAAAAAACCGTTTTTTGCATTAATCGGGGCGTTGATTATGGTGAAATTGATGCTATTGGGCGGAGAAAATTCAATGGTACAAACCATCGGACGGGATTTCGCCGCCGCCACCGGCGCTAATTGGACCTATTTTTCCGCTTATTTGGGTGCGATCGGGGCATTTTTCTCCGGCTCAAACACGGTTTCCAATTTAACTTTCGGTGGCATTCAATATTCGATTGCACAAACTACCGCACTTTCTGTGCCTTTAGTGCTGGCATTGCAATCTGTTGGCGGCGCCATGGGCAACATGGTGTGTATCAATAATGTGATTGCGGTGTGTTCAGTGTTGGACGTAAAAAATCAGGAAGGCGCGATTATCAAGAAAACCGTGATTCCAATGCTAGTTTACGGTGTTATCGCAGCATTGGTCGCTACGTTAATTTTATCGTAATATTGCCAAAAACAATTTGGGCAAAATACTGTCCCTGCAAAGGGTGGGCTCCCCACCCTATTTTTACATGATTAAATTCATCTGTTGGAGTAAACAATGAACATCAATTTTTATGTCACCTGCATTGCCGATGCGCTCAAAGCCAATGTCGCCAAGCAAAGCGTGCTGCTGTTGGAGCAGTTGGGGTGCAAGATCACTTTTTTAGAAAAACAGGGCTGCTGCGGACAGCCGGCGCTAAACAGCGGCTATAACCAACAAGCGATTCCTGCCATCAAAAATTTAATTACCACCTTTGAAGCAAACAACTACCCGATTGTCGCCCCTGCAGGCTCTTGTGTGCATGCGATTAAAAGCTATGCGACTTATTTCCCTGACGAGCCGGAATGGGCGGAACGTGCCAATAGATTGGCTGAGCGTTTTTACGATCTCACCGATTTTATTGTCAATCAGCTTAAAGTCACTCAGGTCGGGGCTAAATTGAACGGAACCGCCGTTTATCACCCCTCTTGCAGCCTATTTCGTAAACTCGGGGTCGTACACGAACCAGTGACGCTGTTGCAGAATGTTGAAGGATTGAAACTGTTGCCGATTCAAAATCAAACCACCTGCTGCGGTTTCGGCGGCACTTTCTCGGTCAAAATGGCGGAGATTTCCGGCGAAATGGTGATAGAAAAAGCCGAACATATCAAAGAGGTGCAGCCGGATTATCTGATCGGTGCCGATGTTAGTTGTTTAATCAATATTGGCGGACGTTTACAGCGTGAAGGCAGCCCGATTAAAGTGTTGCACATCGCCGAAGTCTTAATGAGCCGCTAGGGGGAAAATATGTCATTAAAAACCAGTGAAATATCATTTAAAGCACGCCTGCATGACGAAATTCATAATGACGTGATGCGAAAAGCAGTGGTGATGGCGCAAGAGCGGATCGGCGCCAATCGGCAGAAAATGGTGGATGAACTCGGCCATTGGGAAGAGTGGCGTGAACAGGCAAAACAGATTCGTGAGCATATTTTGCAAAATTTAGATGCGTATTTGTATCAACTGTCGGAAAAAGTGAGCCAAAATGGCGGTAACGTTTACTTTGCCAACACGGCCGAAGATGCCACTAACTACATCAAAAAAGTCGCACAACAAAAGCAAGCTAAAAAAGTGGTGAAATCCAAGTCAATGGTCACAGAAGAGATCGGCTTGAACAAGGTGCTGGAAGCGGAAGGCATTCAAGTGATCGAAAGTGATTTAGGCGAATATATTTTGCAACTTGCTGGCGATAAGCCATCGCATATCGTGGTGCCGGCAATTCACAAAGATCGCCATCAAATTCGCAAGGTGTTGCAAGACAAATTGGGCTATCAAGGCGAAGCTACGCCGGAAGAGATGACTCTGTTTATCCGTGGCAAAATCCGACAAGATTTCTTGGAAGCAGACATCGGGATTAGTGGTTGCAACTTTGCGGTTGCCGAAACCGGCAGTGTCTGTCTGGTGACTAATGAAGGCAACTTGCGGCTGGCAACCACGCTACCGAAAACCCATATTGCGGTGATGGGAATGGATCGCCTGGCGCCAACGTTTAAAGAAGTGGATATTCTGATTACCCTATTGGCACGAAGTGCGGTCGGCGCACGCTTGACCAGTTATAACACTTGGCTGACCGGTCCACGTTTAGCGGGAGAAACCGACGGCCCGGAAGATTTCCATTTAGTGATTGTTGATAATGGTCGTTCCAAAGCGTTGGGGGGGGAGTTTAACGATATTCTGCGTTGTATCCGTTGTGGCGCTTGTCTGAATGTCTGTCCGGCTTACCGTCAAATTGGCGGACACAGTTACGGCTCAATCTATCCCGGCCCAATCGGTTCAGTGCTGTCGCCAATTTTAGGCGGCTATGAAGACTTTAAAGATCTGCCGTATGCTTGTTCGCTGTGCACTGCGTGTAACCAAGTTTGCCCGGTCAAAATTCCATTGGCAAGTTTGCTGCTGAAACATCGCAGTAAAATGGTAGAGCTAGGCATCACGCCAACATTGGAAAAATTGTCGGTCAAGATGTTCACCCTAGCAAATAATCACCCTACCCTGTGGAAAGTCGGGATGAATATCGGTGCCAAACTGAGCCGTAAGATGATCAAAAACGGCAAAGCCCCTCTCAACATCGGCGCTGTGTCAGAATGGACGAAAGCCCGTGATCTGCCGAGCTCCGAAGGTGAAAGCTTCCGCAACTGGTTTAAAAACCGCACTTGATCATCAAAGACGACAGCATTAAGGATAACAACATGTTAGATCAACAAAACAGACAACAATTTTTAGATCATTTAGCGGCACAATTAGGTCGTCCGCCACGAAAAACGGTGGCAGGACACTACTCTAACGTGACAGCACAGCCGACGACTCGCTTGACCGATTTAACCGCGGATCAGCGCTGTGAGGAATTTGTGAAAGTCGCACAGGAAGTGATGGCGGTGGAATGCAGTATTACGACGCCCGGTGAAGCCGCAGCAGCGCTGCTAGCATTATGCGAGCAACAACACGGCGGCGATGTGATTTTAAATGACGACCCGCGTTTGAATCAATACGGCTTAACCCAAGCGGTACAAGCGCACTACCCTACCCATATCTGGTCAGCTCAAAGTGCGGTTGAAAACCGCACTTTTGCTGAAAAAGCCAATATCGGCATCGTATTTGCCGAATACGGCTTAGTCGAATCCGGCGGCGTGGTGCTTTACAGCGCAGCAGAAAGGGGGCGTTCCAGCAGCTTATTACCGCAAGTGTCGATTGTGGTAATAAACAAAAGTAGCATCCAGCCTCGTGTGGCGCAAGTTGCTGAGATTTTGCACCAACAAGCCGCTCAAGGTGTGCGGATGCCGTCTTGTATCAATATCATCTCTGGTCCAAGTTCCACCGCCGATATTGAGCTGGTGAAAGTCATCGGTGTGCATGGACCGATTAAGCAGATTTATCTGATTATCGACGATCTCTAGCCGACGATTTCCACCACTGCAGATAAACCGCACTTTTTGCCTGCTGTGATTACAGGTTATTCAAGTCCAACACATCGGTCATATCAAATAAGCCGTTGTGTTTGGTTTGCAGCCATTTGGCAGCACGGACGGCGCCGTTGGCGAAAGTCATCCGACTGGAGGCTTTATGTGCGATTTCAACCCGCTCACCTTCGTCGGCAAACCAAACGCTGTGCTCGCCAACAACGTCTCCGGCACGAATGGTAGCGAAACCGATTTCGTCACGTTTGCGCTCCCCACAGATCCCTTCACGGGCAAATACACCGTGGGTTTTGAGATCACGCCCCAATGTTTTAGCAATATGCTCGCCCATCGAAAGTGCGGTGCCGGACGGCGCATCGACTTTGTGCCGATGGTGCGCTTCGATCACTTCAATATCGCAATAATCACCCATCACTTTGGCGGCTTTTTCCAACAGTTTAAACACCAAATTGACACCGACACTATAATTGGACGCAAATACAATCCCAATTTTTTCAGCGGCTCCGGCAATGACTTGTTTACCTGCGTCGTCAAAACCAGTGGTGCCGATCACCATTTTTTTATCATTGGCAACACAAAAATCAAGGTAGCTTTGGGTTGCTTCCGGGCGGGTAAAATCAATCAATAAATCAAACTGATCTTTCACGGTGTCTAAATTATCGCTGACTGCTACACCGAGATTACCGATACCAGCTAATTCGCCGGCATCGGTACCGACCAAGCTTGAACCGGCACGCTCTAGGGCAACGCCTAAAACTACGCCATCAGCGTTATTCACTGCTTGAATCAATTGTCGTCCCATTCTGCCACCTGCGCCGGCAACAGCTACGCGTAAATCTGCCATGTTGTACCTCTATCTTATTTATTTAATGACTTAATTCTCACATGCAGCGTGATCTCTTCACGGTCATGATATAAATGTTTGGCTTGGATTTCAAACTCCAAGCCCGCTTTGCTTAAATCGTCGTGCAGTTTTTGCTGACATAACCGCACTTCCTGATAGCGTTTTTTCATTGGCAGTTTCAAGTTGAAAATCATCTCACGACACCAACCGTTGGTTAGCCATTTACTCATCAAACTGGTGATTCGCATCGGCTGTTCCACCATATCGCACACCAGCCAATCAATTTTAGTGCGCTTTGGCGGCTGAAATTTAAAGCCGTCTTCCGGGTAGTGATCGACTCGCCCAGTTTCCATTAACGATGGCGCAATTTTACCGTGATCAACCGCATACACAAACATACCACGTTTAACCAATTGATAGCTCCAACCGCCGGGACAAGCGCCCAAATCCACCGCTTTAGTTTCACTGTTCATGCGCTGCTTCTCCTCTTTTTCGCTCAAAAAAGTCAGAATCGCTTCTTCCAGTTTCAACGTAGAACGACTTGGCGCATCGCTGGGAAATTTCAAGCGTGGAATTCCCATAAAGTGCGGGGCATGGTTATTATTATATGAGTAGCCGACATAGCAACTGTCATTGCTGATAAACAGAATATGCAAGGTGACACCGCTGCCATAGATTTCACGGTAGTTCAACAAACCGCACTTACGTAGTTGTTGGCGCAACGGCACGGTGAATTTACGGCAAAAGGTAGATAAGGATTTGGCTTCGTTAGTGTCGGCGGTTTCAACCCACAGTTCGGTGCTTTGTTTAAAATCCACGAGGCTGTTTTGTTGATATTGCGCAACGATCGGGCTGATTCGATCTTCGGTCGCTAAATCTTGCAATAAATCAGATACCACCACCAACTGTCGGGCAAAAATCAGTTGCTTGAACTGAACTTCTTGCGCTAAGCGGTCGGCTTCATTTTCCTGATAACATTCAAAAATCACATAACCGCTGTTGTCGACCACTCTGGCAAAACCATAAATCCCTAAATCTGCAGCTTTTTCAGTGATTTCCGCCGCCAGCTCTTTTTCAAAACCAGGACGGCAATATAACGCTAATTTATTCAAAATATTACCCTCTGGCTTTTAAGCTGTTGGCAATACTGATAAAAACCAGAGCACCCCAACCGATTAAAAAGGCGATTCCACCAATAGGCGTGAACCACACCAACGTTTTGATGCCGGTCAACGCCAAGCCATACAGACTGAAACTAAAACAAAGAATTCCGATTGCCCAACTGTAGCCAATCCAGTTTAAGCCACGATTGCGGCAAGCCGGTGCTGCTTGGTTTTGTGTGGCGCTGACAAACAGCCCCAATGCAAATAGCGCTAAGGTGTGAAAAAATTGATATTTTAAGCCTTTGTCAATCCAGTTTAACTGTAAAAAACTCAAGTGCGGTTCCAGCCCGTGTGCTGCGAATGCGCCGAATGCCACGCAAAAAAAGCCACTGATGGCGGCGAAAATTAAAAAACGATTGCCCATATACAGATCCTTAATTCGGTCAGTGATGTCGTTGAATATGCTCAACAATCCAATTAATAAAAGAAACGGTCTGCATTTTATCCGAATAATTGGGATGGTACACCACATAAAACGATTTTGGGTCGATAACATCGGTTGAAAAAACCTCTGTTAGCGCACCGTCATTAATGTATTGTTGTGCCAAAATTTTATTCGCCAACACCACACCTTGCCCGTGCAGCGCAGCCTGCAACGCCATAAAAGTATGGCTGAAAATCGCGCCGTGATGCAGGTTGATCCCGTCCAGTTTCAAATAGGCAATCATGCGCTGCCAATTTTCACGAGTGTGAATATGCAATAAATTGTGTTGCGCCAAATCTGCCAATTGATTTAACGGTTTTTGCTGTAATAGTTTTGGTGAGGCGAAAATAGACAACCGCTCTTCTAATAGCCGCTGGCTTTTCAGTCCTTTCCAATCGCCCTTACCGTAGAAAATTGCCACATCGGCATCAGCGAGAATATCACTTTCGTCATAATCGAAGCCTTGAATATTCACCTCAATATCCGGATAAAGTCGGTTAAATTCGCTTAGCTGTGGCACTAACCATGCTAGCCCAAAGGTTTGCGGCACTTTAATGGTCAGTGTCAACCCCTGTTGGTCGTGACGCAATTTTTGGGTCACTTCGACCAAACGTCGCAAAATAATATTGATATCGTAAAAATAGGCACTACCCTGTTCCGTTAATGCTAACGCACGGTTTTTACGAATAAAAAGTGCGGTACCTAAAAATTCTTCTAATAATTTAATTTGGTGGCTGACCGCAGCTTGGGTAACAAACAGTTCGTCCGCTGCCTTGGTGAAACTTAAATGCCTGGCGGCGGATTCAAAGACTTTAAGTGCATTTAACGGTGGTAAACGTTTATACATGGCATGTCCTATGAATAACTCAAAAATAATAATGTCAGAAATCGCATAAGTTTTATTTATGCGAATGATAAAAAAATATAAATTGTAGCGCTGAGCGGCAAAACCTAGAATAGCTACATTGCTTTAATAGCAGACTCGGTGTTTACCGTGTTGTTGTTAAGTATGATGTTGTGTTTTATCCGGTTCGCTGGATTTGAGTTTACTTCCTGTATATGTTGAAACCGATTTGGTTTAATAAGCCGCCTCATTATTTGGGCGGCTTTTTTTCGGGCTATTCTAACACAAACCCTTTGCTTTCCCCTATGCTAGAACCTTCAATTATGCTAAATTCTCACTTAATGCGCTATTTTTCGAGAGTTTATGTTATGGATTCAGATAAACAACCACAAAATTCTATGCCGCCTTCCGCACGGCAGTTGACATTTTGGCAACTGAAAAATCTGACTTTAAATATCAATAAAGCGTTGGATCATTTATTGCAACAAGAAGGATTGACCCTGTCACAAGCGCGAGTGTTGTTACTGCTGTTTCATGAAAATGGGCAAAATCAAACCAGTTTGATGAAACAGCTACAAATTGAATCCTCTTCCATGACCAAGATTTTGGATTTATTAGAGCGCAAAGGATTACTGCAACGCAAAGATAATCCGCGTGATGCGCGACAAAAAAACGTTTTTTTGACCAAAAAAGGACATCATGCCGAAGCCACTATTGTTCACTTGCTGCAACAATTTGAACATAATTTGCTGGCTGAACTTTCAAAAGCTGAAATCCAACAATTACACCATTTATTACACAAGATACAATTTGAACCCGATTACTAATTGTTTTGCGATCACCATAAAATAAAAATGTCAATTACTGTATTTTATCAACATATTGAGGAAACCACATGAACCAACCTGTATCCGACTCTTTGCTTGACTGGTCCAATTTAGGTTTTAGTTACATCAAAACTGATTTTCGTTATATTGCCCACTGGAAAGACGGCCAATGGAGCGAAGGCGAATTAACCACGGACAACACCTTACACATCAGCGAAGGTTCGACCGCACTTCACTATGGACAACAGTGCTTTGAAGGCTTGAAAGCCTATCGCTGTAAAGACGGTAGTATTAACCTGTTCCGACCGGATGAAAATGCTAAACGTATGCAACGCAGTTGCCAACGCTTGTTGATGCCGCAAGTGCCGGTCGAGATGTTTGTTGATGCCTGTAAGCAAGTGGTGAAAGCCAATGAGAAATTTGTCGGTCCTTACGGTAGTGGCGCTACCCTGTATTTACGTCCGTTTTTAATCGGCGTTGGCGACAATATTGGTGTACACGCTGCGCCGGAATATATTTTCTCCATCTTCTGCTGTCCGGTCGGGGCCTATTTCAAAGGCGGCATGAAGCCGACCAATTTCATAATTTCCGACTATGATCGCGCTGCGCCACAAGGCACTGGTGCCGCCAAAGTCGGTGGCAATTATGCCGCCAGTCTGCTGCCAGGCACTGAAGCCAAAGCACGCAATTTTGGCGATTGTATCTATTTGGATCCGAAAACGCATACTAAAATCGAAGAAGTCGGCTCTGCTAACTTTTTCGGTATCAGCAAAAACAATGAATTTGTCACCCCGCTCTCTCCGTCTATTCTACCGAGTATTACCAAATATTCGCTACTCTATTTGGCAGAACAGCGTTTGGGCTTGAAAGCGGTGGAAGGTGATGTGTATATTGATCAATTGGATCAATTCACTGAAGCAGGTGCCTGCGGCACAGCCGCGGTAATCACCCCGATTGGCGGCATTCAAAACGGTGAGCATTTTCATGTGTTTTATTCCGAAACCGAAGTCGGACCGATCACCCAAAAACTGTATCAAGAACTGACTGGAATCCAATTTGGCGATGTGATTGCGCCGGACGGTTGGATCGTCAAGGTTTAATTTTTTGCTCACTTCTCTTCAAACCGCACTTGTATCAGTTTCCATTCAAGTGCGGTTTGATTGTCAACCGCACTTTTCTCTTTACGTTCCTATTTCCCAAAATTAAAGATAATATTTTAAATTAAAAAATAAACATCTTATGAGGTTATAAAATAGGCTGTTTTTGTTTCAAAGATGTTTAATTATCATGTAATTTTATCCATTCATCCTCAGTAAATTTTACTTTCTATTAAAAATTCCTCAGTATTTTGCCAAATTTATCAAATATATCTTAATTTCAGTTGACCCGCTTTCCTGTTTTTTGTTATATCTATCACAGTTTTTAAAATTAACCATTTACACCACGCAATATACAAGGACAAAAGTATGATTCAGCAATATAGCGAAATGCGGAATAACATCAGTATGCTAGGGCGTTTTTTAGGGGAAACGATCAGCGATGCGCAAGGCAGTGATATTCTTGATTTGATTGAAAATATTCGAGTGCTTTCCCGTAATTCCCGTGCCGGAGACGATCAAGCCCGTCAAGCATTGCTGGATACACTAGCGACCATTTCCAATGACAACATCATTCCGGTTGCCCGAGCGTTCAGCCACTTCCTGAATTTAACCAATATTGCCGAGCAATACCAAACCATTTCACGTCATCATGATGATTTAAACGCTAGCCAGCGCTCTATCGGTCATCTGTTTGATAAATTAAAAACCCAAAAAGCCAAACCGGAAGCTATCCTTGCTTCGCTGGATAATTTATTGATTGAATTGGTATTAACCGCTCATCCGACAGAAGTCACCCGTCGCTCTTTAACGCATAAACACGTTGAAATCAACAAATGTCTCAGCAATTTAGAACATTCCGATTTAACGGTGAAAGAACGTACCGCCATCGAGCGCCGCTTGTTGCAACTGATTGCTGAAGCCTGGCATACCAACGAAATCCGCACCCAACGCCCAACCCCATTTGAAGAAGCGAAGTGGGGCTACTCGGTGATTGAGAACAGCCTGTGGACGGCGGTGCCGACCTTCTTACGCCAACTCAATGACAGCGCCGAAGAACATTTGAATTTCAGCTTGCCGGTGGAATTCACGCCGGTTAAATTCTCCTCTTGGATGGGCGGTGATCGCGACGGCAATCCGTTTGTCACCAGTGTCGTCACTCGTCGGGTGTTGAATTTAGCGCGCGCCAAAGCTGCCGAACTGTTTTTAGAAGACATTAAATTGCTGTCTGATGAACTTTCTATGGTGGAGGCTACCGATGAATTCAAAGCAACATACGGCGAACATCAAGAGCCTTATCGCTACATTGTCAAAGGGCTGCGTGCCAAGCTGAAATTGACCCAAAACCATTATAATGATCTATTAGCAGATAGACAGCCGCGTACCACGACTGAACAAATCATTACCAAAAACGAACAACTGTGGCAACCGCTGTTTGATTGCTACACTTCACTGTCCAAGTGCGGTATGCGGATTATCGCAAACGGCTTGCTACTCGATACATTGCGTCGTATCCGCTGCTTTGGTGTTACCCTGTCACAATTGGATATCCGCCAAGAAAGCACCCGTCATGCCATGGCGATTGCCGAAGTGACCCGCTATATCGGTTTGGGTGACTATGCACAATGGAATGAAGCAGACAAGCAAGCTTTCTTGATTCGTGAACTGAATTCACGCCGCCCATTGATTCCGATTGAATGGTCACCAAGCGAAGAAACCAAAGAGATCTTAGATACTTGCCGTGTGGTTGCCGAACAAAACGAAGGCGTGATTTCCGCTTATGTGATCTCGATGGCAAAATCGGCCTCTGATGTGTTGGCAGTGCATTTATTATTGAAAGAAGCCGGTTGCAGCAAGCATATTCCAGTGGTACCGCTGTTTGAAACACTAGAAGATTTAGATAATGCCGAATCTGTGATGCAGGAGCTGTTTAATGTCGGTTGGTATCGCGGTTTTATCAACAACAAACAGATGGTGATGATCGGTTATTCCGATTCCGCCAAAGATGCCGGTATGATGGCGGCATCATGGGCACAATATCGTGCGCAAGAAGCCTTGGTCAACCTTTGTGAAAAGCTGCATATCGAACTAACCCTGTTCCATGGCCGTGGCGGCACCATCGGGCGTGGCGGCGCGCCAGCGCATGCGGCACTGCTGTCTCAGCCACCAAAATCCTTGAAGAACGGCTTGCGTGTCACCGAACAAGGCGAAATGATCCGTTTTAAACTGGGATTACCACAAGTGGCGGTCAACAGTTTAGAACTTTATGCCAGTGCCATTTTGGAAGCCAATCTGTTACCACCGCCAGAGCCAGAAGCCATGTGGCGCGATATTATGGACGAACTGTCCGATATCTCTTGTGATATTTACCGTGGTATTGTGCGCGAACAGCCGGATTTTGTGCCATACTTCCGCTCTGCTACGCCGGAACAAGAGCTTTCTCGTTTGCCATTGGGGTCTCGTCCGGCAAAACGTAATCCAAAAGGTGGCGTAGAAAGTTTGCGTGCAATCCCGTGGATTTTTGCTTGGATGCAAAATCGCTTGATGCTGCCAGCATGGCTCGGTGCCGGGGCTGCGATTCAAACCTTGCTGAATAATGGTAAAAGTGCGGTAGTAGAACAAATGTGCCAAAGTTGGCCTTTTTTCTCCACTCGAATCGGTATGTTGGAGATGGTATTCAGTAAAACCGATTTATGGCTGGCAGAATACTACGATCAGCGTTTAGTCGAACCTAGCCTTTGGGAATTAGGCAAAACCTTACGTCAGCAGTTACAAGCCGATATAAAAACCCTGTTGGAATTATCACATAAAGATCAACTGATGGATGATTTGCCTTGGGTGGCACAATCGATTGCGCTGCGTAATGTTTATACCGATCCACTGAACTTGTTGCAGGTCGAATTGTTACACCGCCTACGCCAGCAAGCAGAAGAGCAGCAAGATTCTCACTTGAATCAAGCACTGATGATCACCATCACCGGCATTGCCGCCGGAATGCGTAATACCGGTTAATCTTGTTATTATCTTCACGCAAAGGGCTGGTTTTTTATCAGCCCTTTTATTTTATTAAAGTGCGGTTTTAACAGTTAAAACAGTTGGTTTTAGCAACTGAAAGCGATATGCTAACCGCACTTTGCATAACGGCTTTTACACATTAAGAACAACAAGGAATTTGCTATGCCGCATAAATTAGACCCCGACAATGCCATTGATATTGCTTACGATATTTTTCTGGAGATGGCAGAAGAAAATCTCGATCCTGCCGATATTTTATTGTTTAACCTGCAATTTGAAGAGCGTGGCGCAGTGGAAATGGTAGAAACAGCGGACAATTGGGACGAAGAGATCGGCGTATTAATTGATCCGCAAGCCTATGCCGAAGTCTGGGTCGGACTGGTGAATGACAACGATGAAATGGACGATATTTTCGCCAAAGTACTGATTTCACACGATCAAGAAAACCCTGAATATCATATTGTATGGAAAAAATAGTGTTTAGGAAAAATGCTAATCCCAATTTCAGATGAAATCATGGCTAACAGCTCAAAATTACCGAGAAAACGTGAAAAAGCCTATCAACCATTTCACGTTTTCTCGATTAATTCGGGAAATCACTTAAACAGCCCAACTTCCCTATTTTTCAAATTTATCACCAACGTTTTTGTTGTTTGCTCAGCTAGTCACCCAAGTCGCAACAGCAATAAACACCACAAAAATCAGTAACCAAATCAACTGTAATTTTGCACTTTTTCGGTTCACTTCTTTTTTATGTTCGCGTAAGCGTTCCAGCTGTTGTTTATAGCGCTCCAAGTCTTGTGGATCAAACGAAAAGCCGCAAGACGGGCAACTTTTGGCGCTGTCACTGACTTTATGACGGCATTCGGGGCAACGGGTTAACATATTATTCTCTACTAGCAATTACGAACGTAGGAAAATTTCATTCGCACTGAAAAAATATTCGATTTCACGTTTAGCCGACGCCTCCGAATCCGAGCCATGCACCGCATTGATGCTTTTGTTGGTGGCATAATCAAAGCGAAGCGTGCCTGCAATCGCAGTTTGCGGATCGGTTGCGCCGATAAGCTCACGGTGTAGTTTTATAACATTTTCACCTTGCAAAACCGAAACCACCACCGGTCCGGAAGTCATAAATTCCACCAGTTTGTCATAGAACGGTTTGCCTTTATGTTCCGCATAAAATCCCGCGGCCTGCTCTTGATTCAGGTGCAACATTTTGCTGGCGACAATAGTAAAACGAGCGCTCTCAAAACGGGAAAAAATTGCGCCGATCAGGTTTTGTTGCACCGCATCAGGTTTGATAATCGAAAGTGTTTGTTGCATAGAAGCTCCTTTGGGTTAAGGTAAAGTGCGGTCTGACCGCACTTTAGGGTTGCTCTATCAGAGATGTTCTATTCCGTTCAAATTTATATAGCGTGTTAGTTGTTTGTCGATTTTACTGATCGGGCAGCATTACCCGACCAATCTAATGTTAAATCCAACCTTAATCACCCGTTCGCTAGTCACCATAGCTCAATAATAGGTTCGCCAAGCTATTGACGCCAATGCCGGTTGCGCCGGTCGCCCATAACGGACTGGCAGATTTTCGGAAAGTAGCAGAACAGTCAATATGCAGCCAATTGGTTTGATACGATTTGACAAAATACGACAGAAATGCCGTAGCGGTGCTCGCTCCGGCGCCCGTTCCGGCAGGAACTGATGAGGTATTGCAAATGTCCGCAAACGAGGAGCTGACTTGGCTGCGGTGGAAAGGTTCAAATGGCAGGCGCCAGAAAGGTTCATTCTCCTCTTTTGCCGCCTTGAACAGCGCTTTCACCAATTTGTCGTCCATCGACAACACCGAATGGTAGTCATTGCCGACTGCCATTTTCGCCGCACCGGTCAAGGTGGCACAATCAATGATAAACTGTGGTGCTTGTGCATCGGCTTCAATCAAACCGTCTGCCAACACCAAGCGCCCTTCAGCATCGGTGTTCAACACTTCAACGGTAACACCATTGCGATATTCAATAATATCGCCCAGTTTAAACGCACGGCTGCTGACCATATTTTCAGCACAGCACAGGTATAATTTAACTCGTTGATTCAAACCACAAGCAATCGCCAATCCCAATGCACCGGTTAGCAGTGCGGCGCCACCCATATCAGAACGCATTGAATCCATCGAATTGCTTGGTTTCAAGCTGTAGCCACCGGTATCAAAAGTGATCCCTTTGCCCACCAAACAAGCCATCACCGGCTCATCCGGGTTACCGCTCGGATTAAAATCTAACTGCAACATCGCCGGCAAATTGGCTGAGCCTTTGCCGACCGTCCAAATGCCGTTATAACCACGCTCTTTCAGCTCTTCACGGGCGATAATATGATACGACACCGCTTTTTCCACTTCGGCATGCTGTGCCTGTTGCAAAATAAAGTCGGCGGCACGATGTGCCAATGCTTGTGGCGTGATTTCATCGGACGGCAAGTTAATCAACTCACGTACAAAATCGCCACACTCGATCAAGCGGAATAGCTGCTGTTGATCGGCATCACTCAAATCAGACGGAAATTCAATCGCAAAATCCTGTTTAGCGCTGTAAAATCCTTGATAAAATGCCCAACAGGTCGGCAACGTCCAATGTTTGCCTTCCAGCTCGACATCATCAATTCCTTGGGCGCGTAATTTTCGTGCTGCCCGCTGAATCTTGCCGAGCGGATCATCACCGCCAAAATGTACTTTTGCTACTCCGTTATCAAAACTCAATAACGCTTTTTTTCCCCATACTTCGTCAGCTTGTTTTTTGCTTAAATTAATTTTCATGCTCATCATGACACTCTCCGTGTTAAAATTGCCATTGTTTATAACATAAACCGATTTTTAGTAAATCCTAAATGTTATTTTTTTGTCATAATTTGAATCAAATCACCATAAACTGAGCTGTTGTGGATTATTTTTAGCCAACAATGCCACATTCAAGCCGATCAAGCGTATGCTTCTGCCATTTGCCCGCTGCCAAATTTGCTGCAACAATTGCCGGAAAGCGTTAAGGTTTAAACAATGGCTACTGCTCTCCAAGGTGGTGGTTTGAAAATCGTTAAATTTCAGTTTCACCCCGATTTTTCGATATTGACTCAATGGGGTATCCGGATCTGCGCGCTGCAAACGCACAATCAGTTTTTGGTAGAGTGACTGTAAAATCGCTTCAGCCTGCGATACTTGCCAAATATCTTGTGACAGGGTAACTTCAACACCTACTGACTTACGTTCCCGCTCTGATTGCACCGCTCTTTCATCAATTGCATGGCTAAACTGCCAAATCCGTTGCCCCAATTTGCCAAATTGATCGAGTAAAATATGCTGTTTTAATTGGCGAACATCAGCACAGGTCATCAAACCCATTGCAGACAATTTTTGAGCCGTAACCGGACCGACACCCGGAATTTTTTTCAATGCCAATCCGAGTACAAATTGATCAACCTGATCTGGGGTCAGCACAAATTGTCCATTCGGTTTATTGATTTCTGAGGCAATTTTTGCCAAAAATTTCAGCGGCGCAATGCCGGCTGAAGCAGTTAGTTGCAGCTCTGTCAAAATAGCACGTCGAATTTCGGCAGCAATCCAAGTTGCCGAGCCGTTGCAGGCGGTGCAATCGGTCACGTCCAGATAGGCTTCATCTAAAGATAGCGGTTCGATTATTGTGGTATAGCGCCGAAAAATAGCCTGCACCTGTTCTGAAACCTGTTTATACAACGCCATGTTGCCACGCAACAATATCAGATTCGGGCATTTTTTTAATGCAAGTGCGGTTGGCATTGCACTGTGTAAGCCATATTGACGAGCTTCATAATTACAGGTAGAAAGCACACCACGGCTGTCCGCCGCACCGCCAACTGCTACCGGTTTGCCTGCTAAACTCGGCTGCTCACGAATTTCAACCGCCGCAAAAAAGCAGTCCATATCAATATGGATAATTTTACGTTCAAAATTCGCTTTATTCGATGATATCGCCAGCATAACGGAAGCAAAAATAAGGAATGGTACTGCAATTATAAATTAAATAACTGTATAAATAAACAGTATATTTGCGTTATTCGCTTTTATCTTAAGTGAGGCATCGGATTTCGCCGATGGTGACTTACTTTTTTGATTCACAAAATCATAAATGATTTTGTCACCCTACGGGTCGTTGCCATAAGCAACGCTCAGACATTACAGATGGGGGAATAAACACCAAACACACCACACTTTCATTTAACCACTAAAATTTATAAAGTATAAAGTGCGGTTTAAAACCTCGTACTCTGCGCTGTGGTTTTCAGATTCCCTTATGAACTGCCTGAGCGGGTGTGAAATTTGTAGGGAAATTTTTCTGTTTGAGCGTAGCGAGTCTGCCCGCAATGCGGGCGAATTAAAAATTTTCCGTTAAGCAAATTCACACTGAGCGAAGATCAGCAGTTCATCAGGGTGTGCTTTCTTTGCTAACTTTCTTTGCACAAGCAAAGAAAGTTGGTCGCCACAAGGCGAAATAATGAAGACCAAATACGGGTTATACCAGCAACAAGACTAAACGAAAGATCAACGGTGCTAACACCGAACTGATGATGCCGCATAAAACTAGCGAAATTGAGCTGTAAATGCCGGCTTGTTTATCAATTTCTAAGGTGCGGGCCGTACCGAGTGCGTGAGAAACCGCGCCGATCGACAAACCAATGGCTTCGGGATGTTTCAAACCGATTTTTTTCAACAACAAATACCCGAAAATTGAGCCTTGCAATCCTGCCAACACCACACCGACGGCTGCCACAGACGGCACGCCACCGATGGTTTCTGCCACAGCCATTGCAATTGGCGTGCTAATCGATTTCGGTAAAATTGTCGCCACTATCTCCGAATTACCACCTAATAACAGCGCCAACAACGCGCCGCTTAACATCGACAACACTGATGCCGTCAGCGTGATCAGTAAAATACTGCGCCAACGGCTGCTGATTTGACGTAATTGTTCATAAAGCGGTAGCGCTAACGCCACAATCGCCGGCCCTAATAAGTTATTTAATGGCGCGTTGCCCTGGATATACTGGTCATAAGGAATATCTGCCAACAGTAAAACCCCAACCAATAATAGAATGGTCAATACAAAAGAGTTAAACACAATCGACTTCCAGCGTTTGCTAATCCAGATCGCAGCCATAAACGCCATAATCGTTAACACGGAGTAGAGGTAAACTGCCATCATTTAAATATCTCCTGCTTTCATCTCGGCTTACTTTATCTCAGCTTAGCGTCGCTGCTTAATCCGTTTTCTTTCAATTTTACGGCGTAATTTGCGGATACTGTGCCGTTCGAACAGATAGTCTGCCATCAAACCGATCACCACCAAGCTCAGCATGGTGCTGACGATATTCGGAATCAGTAACTGCTTAGCATTAGCAAGCAACAGATCGGCATATTTGATAATCCCAACACTGACCGGCACAAACAACAGCGCCATATAGCGAATCAGCAGGCTCGAACCAAAGGCGATCCACTCAACTTTAATCAATTGCGAAGTTAAACACAGAAACAGAATCAGCAAGCCCCAGATACTGCCCGGCACGCCGATAGGAATCAGATACTGTAGAAAAATACCGAGATACAAAATTGCATATAAAATGGCTAGCGAACGCAGCAGATTTATGATTTTTTGTTTCATCTTTACTTGAGATAACGTTTGCGATAACGGAATGATGTGCAATAATTCTCTCTCAAATTGTGATCAATGTCACCGAATTTTGCCTTTTTTAGGCGCAATAGATAAGGTTTTAAAGTGTCGATAACACGTTTTTTCTTTTTGTTTTCATTTTTGTTACTTTTTACGACAGTCGCTTACGCCAAGCTCAATAACGGTAACACTCGTTCTACTATTCAATGCCGGGTGATTCACATCAGCGATGGCGACAGTTTCACTTGCCTGAGCGCTAATAATAAACGCATCAAAGTGCGGTTGCTGGGTATCGATGCTCCCGAAAACGGACAACCTTATTCAGCAAAATCCAAACAGTTTCTAGCTGCATTGATTCTACAACAGAAAGTAGACTTGAAAATTGACGGCATTGATAAATTTGCGCGACGTTTAGCCGTGGTGTATGACGCACAGCAGCGTGATATTAATTTAGTGATGATAGAAAACGGTTGGGCTTGGGCATACCGTTTTTATAAAAAAGATTCACGCTACCCACAGGCGCAGCAACGGGCAAAATGGAAAAAATTGGGCTTGTGGCAGGATAACAATCCGCAAGAGCCGTATTTGTGGCGCAAGGCGCAGCGTTGAGTTTATAATATGACCTCTTTTTTCAATGATGACGGCATTATGTTTACCTTAGAATCCGATTTCAACCCGACATTATTTCGCCAAGCTTTTCCGTATCTGCAAAGCTCCGCAACCTCAGTTTATCTGGATTCAGCGGCAACAGCGTTGAAACCGCAAGTGCTGATTGACAGCACCCTTGATTTTTATCAAAGTGCGGGGTCGGTGCACCGCAGCCAGTACGATGCCAAGCAGACCGCACTTTACGAACAGGCACGTAATCTCGTCGCCGAGTTGATCAATGCGCCGTCACCAGCGACAATTATTTGGACTTCCGGTGCCACGCAAGCGATCAATAGCGTTGCGCATGGGTTGGCGCATTGGCTTGAACCCGGTGATGAGATTGTGATCAGCGAAGCTGATCATCACGCCCATTTTGTGACTTGGTCAATGTTGGCACAACAATATTCGGCAAAATTGATTATTCTGCCAATCAATGAGCAATGGCAGATTGAAAGTGCGGTGTTGCGCCAAGCACTGTCGCCACGCAGTAAGATTGTCGCTTTCAACATGGTTTCCAACGTTACCGGCACCGAACAACCGGTTGCTGAGTTGATCAAGATCGTGCGCCAAAACTCACCACAGGCTTTGATTTTGCTAGATTGTGCGCAAGCAATTGCGCATCTCAAATTGGATATTCAAGCGCTTGATGCAGATTTTTATGTATTCTCGGCACACAAACTTTACGGCCCAAACGGCTTGGGAGTGCTGAGCGGCAAGGCGGAGTCGCTGGAAAAACTGACCCCGTTGCTATATGGCGGCAAAATGGTGGATCGGGTCAGCAAACAGCAGATCAGCTTTAATCCTCTGCCCTATCGATTGGAAGCCGGTACGCCGAATATCGCCGCAGTAATTGGTTTTGGCGCAGTGCTGGATTGGTTAGGTCAATACGATCTTCAGCAGGCAGAAGCCTATGCGGTGGCGCTTGCCGAACAGACTAAAGTGCGGTTGCAACGCTATGATCACGTGCGCTTATTCAACTCGCCACAACCCAGTTCGATTGTCTGCTTTGTATTTGATGATATTGCCGTTTCCGACTTAAGCACCCTGCTGAGCGAGCAAGGCATTGCGCTGCGAGCGGGTGAACATTGCGCTCAGCCTTACCTGGCTCGTTTGGGGCAAAAAAGCACCTTACGCCTTTCGTTTGCCCCTTATAACACGTTGGCTGATGTAGAGGCTTTCTTCGCTGCGCTAGACCGCACTTTGACACTTTTAAGAGAATAGTATGCAGGATTACCCAGATCTCGTCGAACAATTTAGTGGCTTGCCAAGTTGGGAAGATCGCTATCGCCTGTTGATTCAGCTCGGTAAAAAATTGCCAGTGATTGAACGCAGCGAATGGGAGCAAATGCCTTTGATTCAAGGCTGTGAAGTAGAAGTGCGGTTTGCGGCAGTGAAGCACGCCGACGGCTATCACTTTGCTGCCTACAGTGAAGCACGCATTATGAACGGCTTGCTTTATCTGCTGTTGAGTGCGCTGCAACCGCTAAAATTAGAACAAATTAGGCAGCTTGATATCAGTGTTCTGTTGCAACAATGCGGCATTGCCCAACGTTTGAGCGCTACTCGTTTGAACGGTTTAAAACAGATCGAATCGTTGTTACACCACTTGGATTAATCACCATGAAAAAAACCATTTTAATCACCGGCTGCTCCAGCGGCATTGGCTATGCCACCGCACTTTACCTTCAGCAGCACGATTGGCAGGTGATCGCCAGCTGCCGCAAGGCAGAAGATGTAGCCCGTTTGCAGCAGGAGGGCTTGGAATGTGTGCAACTGGACATCACTGATCTACAACAAATCCAACAGGTTATACAACAGATTAGCGCAAACCGCACTTTAGATGCGATTTTCTGTAATGCCGGATACGGACAAACCGGTGCGGTGGAAGATATCAGCCACCGCGCATTACAACAGCAGTTTGAGACCAATGTGTTCGGCACTTGGGATTGTATTCGTTATGCGATGGCGGCTTTTCGCCAGCAAGGCCACGGACGGATTATCGTCAACAGCAGTATTTTAGGCTTTGCCGCTATGCCATGGCGTGGCGCCTATAACAGCAGCAAATTCGCCCTTGAAGGCTTATGTGACACCCTGCGTACTGAATTGCGTGGCAGCCGGATTTTTGTCAGCCTGTTGCAACCCGGCCCGATTCGCAGCCGCTTTCGCCCCAATGCCTTGGCGAAATTTCAGCAACACATTGATTGGCAAAATAGTGTGCATCGCAACGCCTATCAGCAACAGTTACAACGTTTGAATGCCAGCGGCAATGCCAACCCGTTTACCCTGCCGGCTGAAGCCTGTGCTAAAGCGGTTTTGCGCTGTCTTGAAAGCAATTCGCCTAAACCGCGTTACCACGTCACTTTCCCGACCAAACTGTATTGGTGGCTGCGCCGTCTGCTGCCGACCCGTGCTTTTGACTGGATGAATTGGAAAGGCGGCAACCAATAATTCGATACTCTTGGTATTTGACGCTACGATTCCCTAACACTATTCGCCCAAAATTTTGCGAGTATTTTCATCGGTTTCAATTTGAATTTTGTGCTCAACTTCTACATTCATATTAATGGTAATCCCCTCTTTTGGGGTTTCCAATTGAATTTTCGGCACGCAAGCGGCGGTAAAAAATACGGCAAACAGCAGCCCCACGCACTGCTTTGGGTTTAACATAATAGTTCCCTTTAATTTCATTGGTTTTGATTATCCTGATTCTGTTTTTGGTAAAGTCGATATTCCAGCTGCTGCTGTAGCTCTGAACCAAAATTGATGGAATCCCACAAATCAAATGCATTCTCTTTATGGTTATAATTCAAGAAGATCGGATTTTGCAGCGCATTATTGGCTTTAATTTTCGCATTCATCAAACCGGTGCCGTCTGTCAATAGATTCACCTTGATATTCGAATCGTAAACGTCCATGGTTTCCATCAAATTGGTCAAAATCCGCTCGGTAATGCCGCCGCCCTGCTCGATTTTACGGATTAATTCATCGCTTAAATGAATGCGCCAATCATTGCCCTGCTCAATCACACCATCGCAAATAATACAGTCTGAATTTTCGATCCAAAACGGCAACTTGGCATTCACTTTACCACGCATTTCTAACTGATTATATTGCATTAACTGCAAAATCTCAGCCAATTCAATGCCATTTAAGCGCAAATAAGCGGGGTTGCGCTGCGGTAGCGAGAATTTGTCCACATTCAGTTCGCCGCCTAACAGTTTTAGATTCAGCCGTGTCAATGATAACGGAGATTGACGGTTGTAGGGATAATAGCCTTGCAGTTGTAGTGACACATCATTTAGCCGCACGCCGTTATCCAACTGCGCGATTTTGACCTCAACCGGTTGTTTTACGCCCAGTTGAAAATGTTGATCCTGATAGCGGTACGGCAATGAGAAGTTGATGCCACTGATTGCGCCGTTTGGCAGCGAAATACTGCCGTTTTCAATCGCAATATGTCCCCCGGCAACCAAACCGTTTTGCGGTGTAATCGAAAATGCAGTTTGTCCACGAATCGTGCCCCGTTGAATCAACCAGTTCCAGCGTTTTGGAAACAGTGGTTGAAACACATCAGAGGATTGTTGCGGCCAATAGATGTTACCGCGTAACGTACCGTCTTGATAGCGAGAAAATAAGCGGATAGGTCCCAAACGATCGGCTCTCAGCTCACTTTTTAAATTTAGATCGGAGAAATCTTTTCCGTCAAGCGTTACACTGATATCCGGCTGTAAAATTTGTCCGCCGTAATCCAAGCGAATATGCGGTGTTTTCACCGATAACGCCCCACTGATTTGCTGCTGTTGATAATCCCACAACAGATTTTGCGACAAGGACAATTGCAAAGCGCCAACCTGCACGCCCGGCAGTGCGAAGCGTTGTAAATCGCCGTCCAACAGTTGAATGTTCAGTAAACTATCCTGCCAAAAGCCACGACCACGCAGATTGACCGCACTTTTCAGGCTCGGTATTTTGGCATTGCCCCAAAAATTCCAGTTCCAACGATTCGTGGCAGAAGTTTCCGACAACCGAACCACTTCCTGTGCCGAGCGAATATTAAAAATAGAGTGAATGCCAGCAATAAATTCATTGGCTCGTCCGTCAAGGCGTAAATCAATTTGCTCAAATTGTCGGGTTTTGCCTTTCAAAATCGCCTGCAATCGCCCTTTGATCCCGTACTGCCCGACCACCACGCCCGCCAGCGGCAAACGTAGCTCTTCGATATCGATATACTCAGTATTGCCGGTCATCCGCAACAACGAACCGCTTAAAAAACGCAACAATGGTCGGTATAATTCCCCTTCAAGCCGCATCGGCAGATTGGTGTAAAAAATACTGTCGAAGGATTTCACTTCACCATTGACTTGCAGCGGAATATCCAACGATTGTCGATCAATTTTGCCGTCTAATCCCTGAATCACAACCTGCCCTTTGCCTTTGTCACCGTTGGTCAGCAACGACAGACGAAAATTGATATTCAGCGGAAAACTGTTCCAAAAAGCGTGGTTTTGTGCCGTTGGCTGTAGGTCTAAATCTAAGAAACCATTGAGTGGCTGCGGCAGCTGTTTTGCCCAATTGAAACGGGCTTTACTGATGTGTAACCGCCCGTTTTTAATATCGAATGGCAAATCCAGCAACTGATGCTGCTCCTGATCAGCCACTTCATACAGCTGTAATTGTGCTTGCTGCTGCTTCCAGTTTAACGTGATGCCGCCCTGCGGAATAATCATGTCCGGCGAACGCCAGTGATAATCCAGATCAGCCCTGAGCGGTAGCTGCTCAACGCTGTCTGCCAAAT
This sequence comes from Testudinibacter crocodili, assembly GCF_006228025.1. Classification (NCBI taxonomy): domain Bacteria; kingdom Pseudomonadati; phylum Pseudomonadota; class Gammaproteobacteria; order Pasteurellales; family Pasteurellaceae; genus Testudinibacter; species Testudinibacter crocodili. The sequence continues at coordinate 5,309 of NZ_VDHF01000075.1, read as the reverse complement.
CGGCATTTAATGTCACTTGATGGTGTTGCTGTTCATCAGGCTGATAAACCAACAGCGCGGTTAACGTTTTATCAACTAAAATGCCATCAAGATTTGCCAACTCATAAACTTGCCCTTCCTGATGTTCCGTTATGTGCAATTGCAGTCGCAGCTGATCGTCTTGTCGCACTGCCTTAAGGTGGGTGCTGGCTGCAAGCAAGCGTTGCAACTGTGGACTGCGCTCTGCTTGGCTATTTTGCCACTCAACATCAGCAATTTCTACTTCACCCAGTGGCAATAAGGCAAACAGGCGTGTGAGAGTGAAAGGCGGCTGCTCGGTTGTTGTCGCCTCTTGTGCGATCATCTGTTGCAAACAGCGATAGTCCAACCGCACTTGCTCAGAGAACAGTCTACGCTGTTGCCAAATAAACCGGATTGGCGCGGTTTCTGTTAGTCGACAACCATGTTTTAAACTGGTCAACTGAATCTCCGGTAAGCTGATCGCTTGTCGATCGATTCTCAGAGGTTGATTCAGTTGAATTTGAAAATCTGGGGCAAGAAAATAGTTTGCGGTTTTTTGAATGCCATTGCCAAACAACAACCAAGCGACCATTGCCGACAGCAACAGTAGCAAGGCGCAGCAGGCAATCAGACATTTTTTCCACATAGCCAATGTTCACTCGCAGTTAATTTTAGATCGACAAATATGCCGACATCAGCAGTAACGGCAAACACAGTGTCAGCAATAGCAAGAGCGACAGCCAACCTAGATCCAGCACTTTTTGTTTTAAAATCAGCCAAAACAATAAGATACCCAGCACTAAATGCAATGCAAAATACGCTGCAAAAGCGCTGCTACTGATAGTCAATAACATCAAATTAATATGCAACGCCAATAAAATTCCGACACTGTAAAGCGCATTAAGTAACAATGTTAATAGCATCAGGCGCGGTAATAACGCCAGAAAACCTTGCAAACGGTTACGCGATAAGCGCAGTTGCCAGTTTGCCATAATCAACCCCAGCAACAGTTGGCTGAACGGACTATAAATTAACCCATCCTGCAACGGTAAATTCAGCAAAATCGCCACATAACAAAACAAGCCCAATATACCGCAAACTGTACCAAACAACAGAATGCCGCGCTGCAACCGAATATCCTCTTTTGGCTGCTGCCATACGCAGATCAAAAGCAGTATTGCAGCGCCGATCAACAGCGCCAATGGGATATAGCGTTTTGCTGCCATCGCACCAAGCAGCAATAAGCCAGCCCAATAAAGCGCCAGCCACAAATTGACCTTAACCAAGCGAAAACGCTGCCCGTTGCAAATTTCGCCTTTAACAAATACGATTTGGATTGCTAATTGACAACTGAGTACGGCAAAGGCAAATATCGCAACAAAGCTCAGCAAATGCTGTTGTAGATAAAAAAGTGCGGTCTCGCTGGCGAGCAATAAAATCACCGGCAGCAGTGCTAAAAACACAATCCGTGATTTGTTGTCGGTTTGATCTGACATAAAATACCCAACATGATAGAATAAAGCGAAATTATTGATAATACGGCATTATAATGCCATATTGCTTATTCTGTTAACCATTCAGGAGTGAATTATGCGAATTTTACATACTATGCTACGTGTCGGCGATTTGGATCGCTCAATCAAATTTTACACCGAAGCATTAGGCATGCGAGTGCTGCGTAAAAGTGAAAATACCGAATATCGTTATACGTTGGTATTTTTGGGTTACGACGATGAAGACAAAAGTGCGGTGTTGGAGCTGACCTATAACTGGGGTGTCACTGAATACGAATTAGGCACGGCCTATGGTCATATCGCTATCGGCACCGACGATATTTATGCCACCTGTGACAAAGTGCGGTCTGCCGGCGGCAACGTGACCCGTGAACCCGGTCCGGTTAAAGGTGGCACCACTGTGATTGCATTTGTCGAAGATCCGGATGGTTATAAAGTTGAATTTATTGAAAATAAAAACGCCAAAGCTGGTTTAGGTAATTAATTTTTTACGCTTTCTGTACCGGTGTGAATTCACACCGGTTTAAACTTCCCGATACAGGATTTCTTTTGTGAGCACAACAGCACAATCCACAACTCAAGCCGCTACTGAAACCGACTTTAATCTATTGAAAAATCGTTTTCGGCAATATTTTCCGGTGATCATCGATATCGAAACCGCCGGATTTAACCCTAAAACCGATGCGCTGCTGGAAATTGCAGCTGTGACCTTAAAAATGGATCAACACGGACTGTTGCAACCCGATGAGAAATGCCATTTTCATGTTGAGCCGTTCCAAGGGGCAAACATCAACCCAGACTCACTCAAATTTAACGGCATTGATATTGAAAGCCCGTTGCGTGGCGCAGTCAGTGAAGAACATGCCTTGAGTGAGATTTTTAAGATGGTGCGCCGCACCCAAAAAGCCGCTGACTGCAAACGCTCAATTATTGTGGCGCACAATGCGGCATTCGATCACGGCTTTTTGATGGCAGCGGCTGAGCGTTGCCGTTTGAAACGTAATCCTTTCCATCCGTTTGGTACCTTTGATACCGCCACCCTTAGCGCCTTTATGTTTGGTAATAACGTATTAATCAAAGCCTGCCAAGCTGCGAATATCACGTTTGACGCCAAACAAGCCCATTCTGCCTTATACGATACTGAAAAAACCGCAGAATTATTCTGCTTTATGGTGAATCGTTTAAAGCAACTGGACGGATTTCGCTTATTTAACCTCGAAAACCAATAAATTGCAGAAATTTATTGCGCTTTGTTTTAGAATTCTGTTCTATTTTACTTTTGCTATTTCTCTTTTTTAATTAAGGAACCAACTGCTATGTTACTCACCAACAATGTGGTGCTGTCGATTATTCTGTTATTGGCGCTAAGCCTGATGCGGATTAACGTGGTCATCGCTCTGATTATTTCCGCACTGGCTGCCGGTTTGCTTGGCAACATGGATATTCAAGCTACTGTAGCCTCTTTTACCAACGGTTTAGGCGGCGGTGCTGCGGTCGCAATGAACTATGCTATTTTAGGTGCTTTTGCCGTGGCAATTTCCCGCTCCGGTTTGACTGATCTGCTTGCTGTACAGGTAATCAAAAAACTGGGTAAACAACCTAGTGAAAAAGCGTTGTTCTGGTTTAAATATTTAGTGTTACTACTGTTGACGCTGTTTGCCGTCGCTTCACAAAATATTCTGCCGGTGCACATCGCCTTTATTCCTATCGTAGTGCCACCGTTATTAGATATCATGAACCGTCTGAAACTGGATCGCCGTGCCGTTGCCTGTGTGCTAACTTTCGGTTTAACCGCAACTTATATGATTTTGCCGGTCGGCTTCGGCAAGATTTTTATTGATAATATTTTAGTCACTAAAATTAATGAAGCCGGCGCAGCACTAGGATTGCAAACTACCGCCGCCCAAGTTTCTGCTTCGATGTTGATTCCAGTATTGGGGATGATTCTCGGTTTACTGATTGCGGTGTTCTACACCTATCGCAAACCACGCGAATATCTGGTTGCAACGCCTGAACCGACCGCAGACGATATTGAACATCGAGTCAGTCAAATTAGTCGCTTTCATGTCGCCGTGAGCCTTTTCGCCATTGTGCTGACCTTCGGTTTGCAGCTCTATACCGATTCGATTATTGTCGGTGGTTTGGTTGGCTTGATTATTTTCGCCCTAGGCGGTATTTTCAAATTAAAAGAGAGCAATGACCTGTTCCAACAAGGCTTGAAATTGATGGCGATGATTGGCTTCGTGATGATCGCTGCTTCGGGTTTCGCCAATGTGATCAAAGAGACTGACGGGGTTGCAGCGTTGGTGCAAACCTTCAGTGACACCATCGGCAGTGACAATAAAGGTTGGGCAGCATTGATTATGTTGTTGATCGGTCTGTTTATCACCATGGGAATCGGTTCTTCTTTCTCCACCGTGCCGATTATTGCTGCTATTTATGTACCGATTTGCATCAGTTTAGGCTTCTCTGAAATGGCGACCGTCTCGCTGGTTGCCGTATCCGCCGCATTAGGTGACGCAGGCTCCCCGGCTTCCGACTCAACGTTGGGGCCGACATCTGGTTTGAATATTGACGGCAAACATGACCACATCTGGGATTCAGTCGTGCCGACCTTTATCCACTTCAATATTCCCTTGGTTATTTTCGGCTGGATTGCCGCAATGGTGCTGTGATAACAACGCCCCCCAAAAAACGAAGGCTGTTTTAGCGCTAAAACAGCCTTCATCACCAATTACTGAATGACATGAGCCCAGTCGAATATAAAACCTCTACTTTGGAGTTGTGTTAGGTTCGGGGTATTTACACCTGATAATATGTTACCACTTATCGAGGGCAGCGGGATTATTAGATCACTACAAATATAACCTTAACTTACGTCCACAATTATCTGTAGGGGATTTAGGAGAGTTGTATTATGATAGTAAAGAATCTATTGACAATGTAACAACTTGGATTTATGAAGAAGGATTATTTACGCCAATAGGGAAAATCATAGAAGATAAATATTACAGTATTGTATCTGATTATCTGAGAACTCCAAAACAAGTATATGATATTGAAGGGAATTTGATTTGGCGAAGAGAACTTGATGTTTATGGAAATCCGGTAATTGGTGAAAATGATTTTATACCATTTTTATATCAAGGACAGTATGTCGATATAAAAACTGGTGATGCTTATAACCGTTTTAGATATTATTCACCCGAAACAGGATTGTATTTGTCTCAAGATGCCCTAGGTATTGTTGGGGGATTAAATTTATATTCTTATGTATTTGATACGAATTCGCAATTTGATTTGTTTGGATGGTACTCCGATTTATTGGACACAGGTGTGGGACATCATTTATTTCCAAGATCTGTTGCAAAAAAACTTGGGATTAGTGAATTGATGAACAAAAATTCAATATCATGGTATCCGAATAAAGGAAAGGGTACTGCAAATTTACATAAACTTTTACATAGAAATTTGATAGATGAAGGTGTGCCTTTTCACGGTTCAAAGTTTAAAGGCAGTGTAGATAATTTCTTTGAAAAGGCAGCTAAAGCATATAAAGATATAGATACAAAAGGATACCTGAAAATCCCTGGTACAAAAAAAAGACTGATTAAAAATAAGACACCGGCGAAAGCGTTAGATATATTAAAAGACCTTTATAATAAAAATAAAATACCGTGTAAATAAAGAAGTAATATGAACAATAGATTAATAGATACAGCAAGTTATGGATTAGCATTTTTTTCTCTTGAAAAATTGTCAGATTTCCTTGCTTTAAAAAAAGTTAAAACTAAA
>NZ_VDHF01000074.1:0-1206 GCF_006228025.1 Testudinibacter crocodili | reverse complement strand
AGATCAACAGACCCTATTTAAATAAAGTCTTTTCTCATCGGGGTAAAATTATCCAGCAGCACGCCGGCTTGCAAGCAGCGGCAGCCGTGCATAATGTTGGGTTGTTTATATAAAACATCGCCGGCTGTGACAATTTGAGTTTGGTCGCCGATGGTAAATTCAAATTCACCGCACAGCACATAGGTCAGTTGTTCGTGCGGGTGGCTGTGCATAGCGCCAACGGCACCTTGCTCGAAATGTACTTCCACTGCCATTATATTTTCACTGTAGGCTAACATTTTACGTTTCACGCCATTACCTAAATCTTCAAGTTTAAGCGTATCGGCATGAATAAAATTGCAATCTTTCGACATATCGGCTCCTATCTCGCCAGCCAACCGCCATCGACGGCAATGGTGTAGCCGTTGATATAATCGGCGGCGCATGAGGCTAAAAATACGCAAGGGCCGGCAACATCACTCGGCGTTCCCCAGCGTCCGGCAGGAATGCGATCCAAAATTTCTTTACTGCGTTCGCCGTCGCTTCTTAAGGCGGCGGTGTTGTCGGTTGCCATATAACCCGGTGCAATTGCGTTGACATTAATATTGTGTTTTGCCCATTCATTCGCCATGGCTCGGGTGATCCCCATGACCGCACTTTTTGAAGCGGTATAAGACGGCACGCGAATTCCGCCTTGGAAAGAGAGCATCGACGCAATGTTAATAATCTTGCCGCCGTGTCCTTGTGCGATAAACTGCTTGGCAACCGCCTGTGACAGGAAAAATACGGTTTTCAAATTGATATTGATCACCTCATCCCAATTTTGCTCGCTGAAATCGATGGCATCTTCGCGGCGGATAATCCCAGCATTGTTGACTAAAATGTCGATTTTACCAAATGCGGCTACGGCTTTTTCGACAATTGACGGAATGCTGCTTTGTTGCATCAAGTTGGCTTGAATATTGATAAACCGGCGTCCGGTGGCTTCGATTTTTTGCCGAGTTTCGCTCGGCTCGCTCAAATTAACGCCGACGATATCACAGCCGGCTTGTGCTAAACCCAGCGCCATGCCTTGCCCCAATCCAGTATTGCAACCGGTAACTAAGGCGACTTTTCCTTCTAAGCTGAATGAATTCATAAACATGTGGTTATCTCCTTTCGTATTATATTTTGAATATTAGGGTCTGTTGATGTTTGTTTATAATTTGAGCTATAGACTATTTTTCG
>NZ_VDHF01000073.1:0-11306 GCF_006228025.1 Testudinibacter crocodili | reverse complement strand
ATACAGGTGCGACCGGAGCCACTGGATCTACAGGTGATATAAACACTGCCGGAAATTATGTGACATACGATGTGTCAGGTAATACGACCAAAGAAACCGGCAATGTGGTTGAAGCAATTGGCAGAATAAATGCTGAAGGTATCAAGTATGTACATGTGAATAGTGGACAGGCGGGAACGGTTGCTAAAGATCGTGCTAATGGCGACTCTTCAGCTTCTGGTAAATATGCGGTAGCGATTGGTCGTCTAGCAAGTGCAGAGTCTGACAATGCAGTTGCTGTGGGTAATCAAACCACGGTAAGCGGTAAAAATACGGTTGCCGTCGGTGCTGAAATTACGGCTACAGTAGATAACTCTGTTTATTTAGGTTATCAGTCTAATGCGGAGAGTAAACAAACGGCACAAACTGCCGGTAGTGGTAAATATGAACCGAGTAGCCAAATCAAGGAGATTCTGGGTGCCGCGGTTTCCTTTGCCGGTAGTGATGCAGCAGGTGTCGTGACGGTGGGCAGTGTTGGCAAGGAACGTCGTATTCAAAATGTGGCTGCTGGGCTTGTAGCAGAGGGTAGTACTGATGCGGTCAACGGTAGCCAACTGTATGCAGTTGCAACCTTGGCTGATGCGATCAAAAATGGTACGGCAGGTTTAGTACAACAAGCTCCAAGCAAGGATACGTCAGTTAAAATTAACAACAATCCGATTACTGTTGGAGCAGCTACCGGTGGCGATGAAGTTAACTTTAGCAACAGCTCAAACCAAGTGCGTCGCTTGACCGGTGTTGCAGCCGGGGTTAATGCTACAGATGCTGTCAACAAAGGACAACTGGATGCAGCAATAGGTGGTGTCAATCGTCGTCTTGATAGTGTCGAGCGCTATATGAAGAGTGGTATCTCTAATGCGATTGCAACGGCCAGTTTGCCTCAGGCTTACGGTGCCGGGCAGAGCGTGGTCTCCGTCGGCGTGGGTAATTTCAAAGGTTCGTCATCAATTGCGGTTGGGGTGAGCAAGGTCAGTGATAATGGTAAAGTTATTTTGAAATTAAACGGTAGTACTTCCAATTCCGGGGATGTTGCCGTCGGCGCCGGCGTAGGATTTGCTTGGTAAAGAATTAGGTGCCGTATTGTAAAAATACGGCACTTTTTTAGCTAGATAAAATAAAGGACTTGTGATGAAAGGTAATTTTTTGAAGAAAACAATTTTGGCTTCATTATTATTGGCAATGCTTCCGCTTGCCAATGCGGCATCTGTTACTGATGTGGAAAAATATAATAATGCGAAAATTGCAGTAAAGTATAAAGGCGCTGTTGGTGATTTTGCCCAACAAATTGCTTATAAACTGGGAATCGGATTTTATGCTTATCAGTCTGATCCGACGACTAATATTCGAATTGAACAAGATGATAATGCCTCACTTTCCGTGCTTTTAGCAAATATCAATGGACAGCTAGAGCAAGAAAATCTACGTTTTGAGATCTTAAATGATCGAGTGGTGTTGGCGTTGACCGGTAATCAAGTGAAAGAACTAACTGAGAAGCAATATATTGGCAGTGTGATCTTTGACAATTCGATAGTTGATGCTGTGGAAAAGCCTGCTGAGGAATCCAGTCAGAATTCGATTGAAATTATTCCACCAGAGCAACAAATAGATGCTGGCACATCAGATGTGGGAGAAATCGCAGCAACTATCCAACCTCAGGATGAAAAAGCAAAATTAGATCAGGCTAAAAAAATTCAGGATATTTTAAGTGTCAGCCAAGATCAAAAACTGATTGCGCAATACGGTAGAAGAAAGCAACCCGTCTATAATATTGAAAATAAAAGTGCGGTTAAACTGGATACGGTTAAAAGCACTAAGGTCAGCACTTTCTTAGTATTTGAGAATGGCGTGAATGTGGATGAGTACCAAATTGAAGGGAAATTCCAAGATATTGCTAAGTTAGATAATATTGTAGCGATTTTGCACCGCCAGCAGCAACCTCCGGCGACAATTACGCTTGTGGCCCCAAATGGTGAGCGGCAAGTGCTAAGAAATACTCAATAACTAAAGATAAATATGATGAAGCGTTTATGTTTGGTGATGATCGTCAGGAATGAATCTAAGGTGATCAGGCGTTGTCTCGAAAGGGTGGCTCCATATATAGATTATTGGTGTATAGTTGATACCGGTTCTGACGATAATACCAAAGAGATTATTTGTGATGTTCTTAAGAATATCCCGGGTGAATTGCATCAGCGGGAGTGGATTAACTTTGGTGTCAATCGCACTCAAAGTTTACAGCTGGCCAAAGGAAAAGCGGATTATTTATTACTTTGTGATGCAGATGAGCAAATCATCTTTTCTGAAAACTTTTCTGCTGATGATTTACACCAAGATGTTTATTTGCTTCAATATTTGGGGGATACTGATTATTCGGTGCCGTATTTATTAAAAGGTGATTTGAATTGGTTTTATGTTGGAGTGACGCATGAGTATTTAGATTGTGATCGCAAAGTTGAACGAGAAAAAATTCAAACGCTGTCAATTTTAGATTTGAAAGATGGCGGGTTTAAAGCAAATAAATTTATACGGGATATCGCATTATTAGAGCAGGGGTTAAAAGATGAACCGAATAATAGCCGTTACAAGTTTTATTTAGCCAATAGTTATAGAGATAATGGACAATTTGAAAAAGCGACGGAATGGTATTTAAAACGCATAGCAGATGGTGGTTGGAAAGAGGAAGTAACCTGTTCTTATGAATATTTAGGAAATTGTTATAAGCAGTTGAATGATGAAAAGTCGGCGATGTATTATTGGTTGCTAGGTTATGATTATAATCCGCAACGGATTGAGTGTTTATATAATGCAATTAATCTGTTACGGATTAATGGTCAATCTCGATTGGCTTATCAATTAGGTGTAATCGCAAAAAATGTTGCTTATCCTGAAAATGATATTCTATTTGTTAAGAAGTCAGTTTATAAATTTTGGATTTATTATGAATTGTCTATTTCAGCTTATTATGCTAATGATTTTGCATTAGGCTACCAGTGTTGCAAATATATCTTATTTGCTAATCCAGCTGTTAATATTGAGGATATTACAGTCAATAATTTACAGTTTTATCAGCAACAAGCAAAAGAGGATAGTTGCTCTGAGGTTGAAAAGTTAATTTTAAGATTAGAAAATATTGCTCAGCGTAATTCTAGTAATAAAGCAAATGAAATTTTAAAGTATTTGAGAGGTGATTTTTAAGGACCGATATTATATCGGTCCGAATGATTTATGTTTAAAGAAATTTTTGACTGCGTTAACAAACAATCTCACCCCACAGATCATATTCATCCGCATTATGGATCACCGCTTGCACAATTTCACCGACCTTGACCGCACTTTGGTTTGGATTGTCTAAATAGACTACGCCGTCGATCTCTGGCGCATCTGCCATTGAGCGTCCGATGATGCCGTCATCATCAATTTCATCAATAATGACTGCCAATGTTTTGCCGATTTTTTGTTGTAGCCGTTGGGCGGAGATCTGTTGCTGCAACTGCATAAAGCGGTGGAAACGGTCTTCTTTCACTTCTTCCGGCACTTGATCGTCCATTTCGGTTGCAATGGCACCGTCCACCGGGCTGAATTTGAAACAGCCGACGCGATCCAGTTGTGCCTCTTGTAGGAAATCTAATAACAGTTGAAAATCCTGTTCGGTTTCGCCCGGAAAGCCAACGATAAAGGTTGAGCGTAGGGTTAACTCCGGGCAGATTTGGCGCCACTGTTTAATCCGCTCCAAAGTGCGGTCAATCGCACCGGGACGCTTCATTGCTTTCAAAATTTTCGGGCTGGCGTGTTGTAGCGGAATATCCAAATACGGCAAAATTTTGCCTTCTGCCATTAACGGAATCAGTTTATCCACATGCGGATAAGGATACACATAATGCAGTCGCACCCAAATATTCAATTTTGCTAACTGTTCACAGAGTGACAGTAAGTCGTTGCGAATTGGTATGCCATTCCAAAATGCGGTTTTGCTTTTGTCAGCTTTGGTTTTGTCGAGTGTGTAAGCAGAAGTATCTTGCGATACCACCAACAACTCTTTCACTCCGGCATCTGCCAACCGTTTTGCCTCGTCCAGCACATTGCCGATCGGGCGGCTGTCTAAATCGCCGCGCATCGAGGGAATGATACAGAAGGTGCAGCGGTGGTCGCAACCTTCGGAAATTTTGAGGTAGGCATAGTGTTTCGGAGTCAGTTTCACTCCTTGCTTCGGCACCAAATTAATATACGGATTGTATTCGGGTTTAGGCACGTATCGATGCACTTGTTTTAACACGGTTTCATAACTGTGCGGGCCGCTGACTTCCAACACTTTCGGGTGCACTTGGCGGATCTGATCTTCTTTGGCGCCTAAGCAGCCAGTGACGATCACTTTACCGTTTTCTGCCAGCGCCTCACCAATCGCTTCCAGCGATTCTTGCACTGCGCTGTCGATGAAACCGCAAGTGTTGACGATCACCAGGTCGGCATTTTCATAACTTGGTACAATGTTGTAACCGTCAGTACGCAGTTCGGTGAGGATTCGTTCGGAATCGACCAGATTTTTGGGGCAGCCTAAACTTAAAAAGCCGATATTGGGTGTGGTGCTCATATCATTTCTCAACATTTCAATAATAAATAACAGGAATAAAATCGGGGCGATTGTATAGAATTTGAGGTAAAAAGGCTATCTTTGCAGCGCTTTTTGATCGCAAAGTGCGGTTTTTGGAACGAAAATATTGGATGGAACGGGATTCAGTTTAAGCATTGGGATGTGAAAAAATTAACATTTTTATAAAAAAAGTTGAGCAATCAGCAGATATTTTGCACTTAAGGATTAATATTTAGTGCATTTTAGGCTATATTAGACAAGATAATTTTTAGCATTTTTATTACAAATTGTTAAAAATGCGAATGGTGTTTTAAAATGCTTTTCTTTTTAATTACTTATTATAAATTCTGGGGAATTCGGTGATTTAGCGCCGATTTCAAGTGTTTTTTAATCAACAAAAGGGAATTACCATGTCCGATATGGTTAAAAATGACGTGGATACAGTAGAAACCAGCGATTGGCTGTTGGCGATTGACTCCGTTATCCGTGAAGAGGGCGCAGAGCGTGCTCAATTTATTATCGAACAATTAATGCAGCGTGCGAGAGCAAACAGTGTCGCTCTGCCAACCGGTATCAGCACCGACTACGTTAATACCATTCCAACCAGCGAAGAACCGAATTACCCCGGCAATTTGGATTTAGAACGTAGAATTCGTGGCGCTATTCGCTGGAATGCGATGATGATGGTGTTGCGTGCCTCCAAAAAAGATTTGGAATTGGGTGGCCATATGGCGTCGTTCCAATCTTCCGCTACCATTTATGAAGTGTGCTTCAACCACTTTTTCAAAGCGGCGACCGAGAAAAACGGCGGCGATTTGGTGTTCTTCCAAGGGCATATTTCACCAGGAATTTACTCCCGTGCCTTCCTTGAAGGGCGCTTAACAGCAGAGCAGTTGGACAATTTCCGCCAAGAGGTGCACGGCAAAGGCATCTCCTCTTATCCGCACCCGAAATTGATGCCGGAATTCTGGCAGTTCCCGACGGTTTCAATGGGATTGGGCCCGATCAACTCGATTTATCAAGCCCGTTTCCTTAAATATTTGCACAATCGTGGCTTGAAAGATACCGCGGATCAAACCGTGTATGCTTTCTTGGGTGATGGCGAAATGGACGAAGTAGAATCACGTGGTGCGCTTTCATTTGCAGCACGTGAAAAACTGGATAATTTGGTGTTTGTCATCAACTGTAACTTACAGCGTCTTGATGGTCCGGTGACGGGCAACGGCAAAATTATCCAAGAGTTAGAAAGTCTGTTTATCGGCGCCGGCTGGGAAGTGATCAAAGTGATTTGGGGGCGTCGTTGGGATCGCTTATTGCAACGTGACACCACCGGAAAATTATTGCAATTGATGATGGAAGTGGTTGACGGTGATTATCAAACCTTCAAGTCCAAAGACGGTGCTTATGTGCGTAAACACTTCTTCGGACGTTACCCTGAAACCGAAGCTTTGGTTGCGGATATGACCGATGATGAAATTTGGGCGTTGAATCGTGGCGGCCACGACCCGATCAAAGTGTTTGCGGCATTTAACAAAGCTAAACAGGTGCAAGGCAAGCCGGTGGTGCTGTTGGTGAAAACCATCAAGGGCTATGGCATGGGCGATGCGGCAGAAGGCAAAAATATTGCCCACCAAGTTAAGAAAATGGATATGTCCGGTGTGCGTCATGTGCGTGACCAATTCTCGATTGATCTCAGCGATGAAGAAGTAGAAAAACTGCCGTATATCACCTTCGAAAAAGATTCCGAAGAGTATAAATATCTGCACGAGCACCGTAAAGCGCTGCAAGGCTATGTACCGACACGCTCACCACGTTTCACCACCGAGCTGGAAGTGCCGGAGCTGGAAGAGTTTGCGCAACTGTTTGAAGCGCAATCTCGCCCGATTTCTACTACGATGGCGTTTGTTCGTTCCTTAAACGTGCTGTTGAAAAACAAATCGGTCGGTAAACATATCGTACCTATTTTGGCGGATGAAGCCCGCACTTTCGGGATGGAAGGGCTGTTCCGTCAAATCGGAATCTACAATCCACACGGTCAAAACTATACCCCGCAAGACAGAGAGCAAGTGGCTTACTATCGTGAAGCAATTGACGGTCAAGTCTTGCAGGAAGGGATCAATGAGTTAGGCGCAACCTCTTCTTGGTTGGCGGCAGCGACCTCTTACAGCACCAACAATGTGCCGATGATTCCGTTCTTTGTTTACTACTCGATGTTTGGCTTCCAACGGGTTGGCGATTTGATGTGGGCAGCTGGTGATCAACAAGCGCGCGGCTTTATGATTGGCGGAACTTCCGGTCGCACCACCTTGAACGGCGAAGGTTTGCAGCACGAAGACGGTCACAGTCATATTCAGTCATTGACCGTGCCGAACTGCATCTCTTACGATCCGGCATTTGCCTATGAAGTTGCCGTGATTATGCAAGATGGCGTACGTCGTATGTATGGGCCTGAACAAGAGAATATTTACTACTACATCACTACCTTAAACGAAACTTACGATCAACCGGCAATGCCGAAAGGGGCAGAAGAAGGCATTCGTAAGGGCTTGTATAAGTTTGAAACCGTTACTGGTCAAGGCAAAGGCAAAGTGCAGTTGTTGGGATCCGGCGCAATTTTACGTTATGTTCGTGAAGCGGCGAAACTGTTAGCAGATGAATACGGGGTAACTTCCGATGTTTACAGCGTGACCTCATTCACCGAAGTTGCGCGTGAAGGCGCAGATGCCGATCGTTGGAATTTGTTGCACCCGACACAAACCGCTCGTGTCCCTTATATCGCACAGGTGATGAACGATGCACCTGCAATTGCAGCAACTGATTACATGAAATTGTTTGCAGAGCAAGTGCGTCCGTTTATTCCGGCGCAAAGCTACCGTGTATTGGGTACTGACGGTTTCGGTCGTTCCGACAGCCGTGAAAACTTACGTGAACATTTCGAAGTGAATGCACAATATATTGTTGTGGCGGCGTTGACCGAATTAGCAAAACAAGGTGTGGTTGATAACCAAGCGGTAGCCGATGCCATTAAGAAATACGGCATTGACGCAGATAAAATCAATCCGTTGTATGCTTAATTGTCATTAGAAAAAGGAAATAGCATGTCTAAACAAATTCAAGTGCCGGATATCGGCAGCGATGAAGTGACAGTTACCGAAATTATGGTAAAAGTAGGCGATAGCGTTGAAGTTGAGCAGAGCTTGATTAATGTGGAAGGTGACAAGGCATCGATGGAAGTGCCTTCGCCGGAAAGTGGTGTCGTCAAAGAAATTTTAGTTAAAGTGGGCGATAAAGTATCGACTGGTTCAGCGATGATGGTGTTTGAAAGTGCGGTCGCAACTACGGAAGCTAAAGTTGAAGCTAGACCTGAAGCTGTACCAAGCGCCGCTCCTGCGGGGCAAAGTGCGGTTGTTGATGTCAGCGTGCCGGATATCGGTGGCGATGAAGTCAACGTCACTGAAATCATGGTGAAGGTTGGTGACAGCGTCAGCGAAGAGCAATCACTGTTGACTGTTGAAGGTGACAAAGCCTCGATGGAAGTGCCAGCACCGTTTGCCGGTGTAGTAAAAGAAATTTTAGTGGTTGCCGGGGACAAAGTCTCTACCGGTTCACTGATTATGCGCTTTGAAACGGCAGCCGCCGCTTCTACTGCTGCACCAACACAGACTGAAGCCGCCGCACCGACTGCCAGTGCGGCGCCATCAATCGTTGATGTGAATGTGCCGGATATCGGTGGCGATGAAGTCAATGTCACTGAAATTATGGTCAATGTTGGCGACAGCATCAGCGAAGAGCAATCATTAATCACCGTTGAAGGTGACAAAGCCTCGATGGAAGTACCTGCACCGTTTGCAGGGGTGTTAAAAGAGATCTTGATCAAAGTCGGGGACAAAGTCTCTACCGGTAGTTTGATTATGCGCTTTGAAGTCGCCGGTGCAGCGCCGGCTCAAGCGGCAGCACCACAAGCCGCCACAGCCGCTAAAGCGGAATCAGCACCATCGACTAGCGCAGCAGCGCCACAAACAGTAGGTTCACAGCAAGAAGTGACGGCAAGTGCGGTCTTTGCGCACGCAACCCCGGTGGTGCGCCGTTTGGCGCGTGAGTTCGGTGTTAATCTGGATAAGGTTAAAGGTACCGGGCGCAAAGGACGCATTCTGAAAGAAGACGTGCAAGCCTATGTCAAAAATGCCATCAAACTGGTGGAATCCGGTGCAGTTGCGGCGACAGCAGGCGCTGCGCCATCTGGTGCCGGTTTGGGCTTACTGCCTTGGCCAAAAGTGGATTTCAGCAAGTTCGGTGAAGTAGAAGAAGTGGAACTGGGTCGAATCCAGAAAATTTCCGGTGCTAATCTGCATCGTAACTGGGTGATGATTCCGCATGTTACTCAATGGGACAAAGCCGACATCACCGATTTGGAAGCGTTCCGTAAAGAACAAAACGTGCTGGCAGAAAAACAGAAACTGGATGTGAAAATCACGCCGTTAGTATTCATCATGAAAGCCGTTGCCAAAGCATTGGAAGCTTATCCACGTTTCAATAGCTCGATTTCAGAAGATGCGCAACGTCTGACCTTGAAAAAATACATCAATGTCGGTGTGGCGGTGGATACACCGAACGGTTTAGTGGTACCAGTGTTCCGTGATGTTAACAAAAAAGGCATTATTGAACTGTCACGCGAACTCGCTGAAATCTCGAAAAAAGCCCGTGCAGGCAAGCTGACGGCATCGGATATGCAAGGCGGCTGTTTCACCATTTCCAGCCTTGGCGGCATTGGTGGCACACACTTTACGCCGATTGTGAATGCACCGGAAGTGGCAATTCTAGGGGTGTCTAAATCAGAAATGACCCCGGTCTGGAATGGCAAAGAGTTTAGCCCACGTTTGATGTTGCCACTGTCGCTTTCTTATGATCACCGTGTGATTGACGGCGCAGACGGCGCCAGATTTGTGACCTTTATCAATGGGGTACTGTCAGATTTACGCCGCTTGGTCATGTAATGACTTAATGCCTCTCCGTTAGCGCGGAGAGGTTCGGAACAGAAATTGAAAGTGCGGTTTCGCATAAAGCCAAATTTAAGAGGTTATTATGAGTAAAGAGATTAAAACACAGGTTGTGGTTTTGGGTGCCGGTCCGGCGGGTTACTCCGCAGCGTTTCGTTGCGCCGATTTGGGATTGGAAACCGTCATTGTCGAGCGTTTTTCAACCTTGGGCGGCGTTTGTCTGAATGTAGGCTGTATTCCGTCTAAAGCCTTGCTGCACGTAGCAAAAGTGATTGAAGAAGCCAAAGCGTTGGCACAACATGGCATCGTGTTTGGTGAGCCGAGTACGGATGTGGATAAAATTCGTGGTTGGAAAGAGAAAGTCATCAACCAATTAACCGGTGGCTTGGCAGGC
This sequence comes from Testudinibacter crocodili, assembly GCF_006228025.1. Lineage (NCBI taxonomy): Bacteria > Pseudomonadati > Pseudomonadota > Gammaproteobacteria > Pasteurellales > Pasteurellaceae > Testudinibacter > Testudinibacter crocodili. The sequence goes on along the minus strand of NZ_VDHF01000073.1, from coordinate 1,288 downwards.
ATGGCGAAGATGCGCAAGGTGCAAGTGGTGAATGGTTACGGCAAATTTTCCGGCGCCAACTCTTTGATTGTTGCCGGAGAAGACGGTGATGTCACGATTAAATTCGACAATGCGATTATTGCGGCGGGTTCACGTCCGATTCAATTGCCATTTATTCCGCATGAAGATCCACGCATTTGGGATTCAACCGATGCGCTGAAATTAACCTCAGTGCCGGAAAATCTATTGATCATGGGCGGTGGTATCATCGGTTTGGAAATGGGCACCGTGTATCACGCACTGGGTTCAAAAATTGATGTAGTTGAAATGTTTGACCAAGTGATCCCGGCGGCAGATAAAGACATTGTCAAAATTTATACCAAACGCATTGAGAAAAAATTCAATCTGCTGCTGGAAACCAAAGTGACCGCAGTGGAAGCCAAAGCCGACGGCATTTATGTGTCGATGGAGGGCAAAGCCGCCAATGAAACCCGTCGTTATGATGCGGTGTTGGTGGCAATCGGGCGTACCCCTAACGGTAAGTTGATCGATGCCGGTGTTGCTGGGGTTGAAGTGGATGAACGTGGTTTTATCCGTACCGACAAGCAAATGCGTACCAACGTGGATCATATTTTTGCGATTGGTGACGTGGTCGGTCAGCCGATGTTGGCGCACAAAGGCGTGCATGAAGGTCATGTGGCGGCAGAAGTGATTGCGGGCAAAAAACACTATTTCGATCCGAAAGTGATTCCGTCAATTGCTTACACCGAGCCGGAAGTCGCATGGGTCGGCAAAACCGAGAAAGAGTGTAAGGCGGAAGGCATCAACTACGAAACCGCACTTTTCCCTTGGGCAGCCTCCGGACGTGCGATCGCTTCCGATTGTGCAGACGGTATGACCAAACTGATTTTCGACAAAGATTCGCACCGTGTGATCGGCGGCGCAATTGTCGGTACTAACGGTGGCGAACTATTAGGCGAAATCGGTTTAGCTATCGAAATGGGTTGTGATGCGGAAGATTTGGCATTGACCATCCATGCGCACCCAACCTTGCATGAATCCGTCGGTTTGGCGGCAGAAGTGTTCGAAGGTACGGTGACTGACTTGCCGAATGCGAAAGCGAAAAAGAAAAAATAGGTTGAGTTAAACGTCAACTGAATAAAACCTTTCCCTTGTGGAAAGGTTTTTTGTATATGTGTGATCTTGGTTAAAAAAGTGCGGTCAGTGTGCATGATCTGCACTGCCAAACCGCACTTTGCTCTGATTTTATTCAAATAAGGAATGTTATTTTTGGGCATAGTAGACAAAA
>NZ_VDHF01000072.1:0-9762 GCF_006228025.1 Testudinibacter crocodili | reverse complement strand
AAAATGATTAGACAGTACAGGAAGTTTATTATGCTTTATAACCGAGATGAGATCAGGGAGAACTGCGGTTTTGGTCTGATTGCCCATTTGGAGGGAAAACCCAGCCATAAAGTGGTGAGAACCGCGATTTTGGGGCTGTCGCGGATGCAACACCGTGGTGCGGTGTTATCAGATGGCAAAACCGGTGATGGTTGTGGTTTGCATATGCAGATGCCAAAGCGCTTTTTCCGTTTTTTGGCGGAAGAACAAGGTTGGCGTTTGGGCAAAGAGTTTGCCGTTGGGCAGATTTTTTTGCCGACCGATCCGCAATTAATCGAACAATATTGTGCGATTATCAAAGAGGAACTGACGCGCGAAACGTTGACGATTGCGGCGTGGCGCGATGTGGCGATCAACAAATCGGTGTTGGGGGAAATTGCGGCATCGAGTTTACCGACGATTAAGCAGGTGTTTGTCAATGCACCGGCAGGTTGGGGACGCACTGATATTGAGCGCCGTTTGTTTATGGCTCGCCGTCGGATTGAAATGCGGGTTGAACACCCCGATTTCTATATTTGTAGCCTGTCTAGCCAAGTGATTATCTATAAAGGTTTGTGTATTCCGAGAGATCTGCCGAAATTTTATCTGGATTTGGCGGATCTGCGCATGGAGAGCGGTATCTGTTTGTTTCATCAGCGTTTTTCAACTAATACTTTACCGCGTTGGAAGTTGGCACAGCCGTTCCGTTTTTTAGCACATAACGGTGAAATCAACACCATCTCCGGCAACCGTGCTTGGGCTCGGGCGCGAGGCTATAAGTATCATACGCCATTGATTCCGGACTTGCAGACGGTGGCGCCGTTTGTGAATGAAAGTGGTTCGGACTCCAGTTCGTTAGACAATATGTTGGAATTGTTCGTCAACGGCGGCATGGATTTATTCCGTGCTATGCGCTTATTAGTGCCGCCGGCATGGCAGTATAACCCGGATATGGACGATGAATTGCAGGCGTTCTACGATTTTAACTCGATGCACATGGAGCCGTGGGACGGCCCAGCGGGAATCGTGCTCAGCGACGGTACGCATGCCGCTTGTACGTTGGACAGAAACGGTTTGCGTCCGGCGCGTTATGTGATTACACAAGATAAGTTAATCACCATCGCCAGCGAAGTCGGCATTTGGGATTATGCCCCCGACGAAGTGGTGGAAAAAGGGCGGGTTGGACCGGGCGAATTATTGGTGATTGATACTATCAACGGCAAGTTGATCCATTCCAACGAGATTGATGCAGAACTGAAACAGCGCCATCCGTACCGTGCTTGGTTGGATAAAAATGTATTGCGTTTAAAACCTTATGAAAACCTGCCGGACGATAAAATCGGTAAGGCGGAATTGGATCAAACCGCACTTTCGATTCATCAGAAGCAATTTGCTTACGATAAAGAAGAGTTGGAAAATCTGATTCGGGTTTTGGGCGAAGACGGACAAGAAGCGGTTGGTTCGATGGGCGATGATGCCCCGTTTGCAGTGCTGTCCGAGAAGCCACGAATTCTTTATGATTACTTCCGTCAATATTTTGCACAAGTCACCAATCCGCCGATCGACCCATTGCGGGAAAAACACGTGATGAGTTTGAACACCAGTATCGGGCGCGAGATGAGCGTGTTTTTCGAAACGGAGGGGATGTCGCATCGAGTCAGTTTCAAATCGCCGATTTTGCTGTATTCGGATATGCAGCAGTTGAAAGGCTTGGAACCGACTTATTACCAACATCAAGTGCTGGACGCAACTTACGACCCACAGGATTTATCCTTGCAAGAGGCACTGCTGAGATTATGCGATCAAGCGGAAAGTGCGGTGCGTGACGGTTCGGTGTTGTTGATTATTTCCGACCGCACTTTGGCGAAAAACCGATTACCGATTCCGGCGGTGTTAGCGGTGGGTGCGGTGCAGCAACGCTTGGTGGATACCCACTTGCGCTGCGATGCTAATATCGTAGTCGAAACTGGTTCGGCGCGCAATCCGCACCATTTTGCGGTGTTGATCGGTTTGGGCGCCACGGCGATTTATCCGTATTTAGCCTATGAAACGTTGGCAGCAATGATTGCCGAAGGCGCGATTAAAAAGCCAGTCCGGCAGGTGATGGCGAATTTCCGCGATGGTATCAACAAAGGCTTATACAAAATTATTTCTAAAATGGGAATCTCCACTATTTCTTCCTACCGCTGCGCGCACCTGTTTGAAGCGGTCGGTTTAGGCGACGAAGTGGCGGCACTCTGTTTCCGCAAAATCCGTTCACGGATTAAAGGCGCAGGCTTTGCCGAATTGGAAGCTGATTTGAAAATATTGAATAAGTTGGCTTGGCGTGCCAGCCAGGATCTGGATAACGGTGGCTATCTGAAATATAAACCACAAGGGGAGTATCACGCCTATAATCCGGAAGTGGTGAATTACTTGCAGCAAGCGGTGAACAGTGGCGATTATGCGATCTATCGCCAATATGCCGAGACGGTAAACAATCGCCCGGCGACGACTTTGCGTGATCTGTTAAAACTGAATATCGATCCGACACAGAAAATTGATTTGGCACAGGTCGAAGCGGCGGAAGGGCTGTATAAACGTTTTGACTCGGCAGCCATGAGTATCGGCGCATTGTCGCCGGAAGCACACGAGGCGCTAGCAGTGGCGATGAACCGTTTAGGCGGCTATTCCAACTCCGGTGAGGGTGGCGAAGATCCGAAACGTTATGGCACCGAAAAAGTGTCTAAAATCAAACAAGTGGCATCGGGGCGTTTTGGGGTGACACCAGCGTATCTGATGAGTGCCGAAGTGATTCAAATCAAAGTGGCGCAAGGGGCGAAACCGGGCGAGGGCGGGCAACTACCAGGCGATAAAGTCACCCCGTATATCGCACAATTGCGTTATGCCGTGCCGGGTTCAACCTTGATTTCACCACCGCCGCACCACGATATTTATTCGATTGAAGACTTGGCACAGTTGATTTTCGATTTGAAACAGGTCAATCCGAAAGCGATGATCTCGGTCAAACTGGTATCGCTGCCGGGTGTCGGCACGATCGCCACCGGCGTAGCGAAAGCCTATGCAGATTTGATTACCATTGCCGGTTATGATGGCGGCACCGGCGCCAGTCCGTTGTCGAGCGTGAAATATGCCGGTTCACCGTGGGAATTGGGCTTGGCGGAGGCGCAACAGGCGTTGGTGGAAAACAACTTACGGCACAAAGTGCGGTTGCAGGTCGATGGCGGTCTGAAAACCGGTCTGGATGTGATCAAAGCGGCAATTTTGGGCGCGGAAAGTTTCGGTTTCGGTACTGGACCGATGGTAGCGTTAGGCTGCCGTTATCTGCGGATTTGTCACCTGAACAACTGTGCTACCGGAATTGCGACTCAAGACGAAAAATTGCGTCAGAACCATTATCACGGTTTGCCGGAAAAAGCGATGAACTACTTCAAATTTATAGCACAGGACGTACGCGAATTGATGGCGGAGCTGGGCGTAACCAAGCTGATTGATCTCATCGGGCGTACCGATTTACTGTCGATTATCGAGGGCAAAACCGCAAAACAACACGCCTTGGATCTGAGTGGTTTACTGTATGCGCCGAAAGTACCAGAGGGTAGTGCCCGACACTGTATTGAAGCCAATCCGACGATGGACAAAGGCGAGTTGAACAAAGCGATTGTTGCTGATGTAGCAACCGCACTTGCCGCTCAGACAGCGGTGGATCTGAGCTACGATGTGCGCAACACTGACCGCTCGGTGGGGGCGACTTTATCAGGGATGATTGCGCAGCAATACGGCAACAAAGGCAATGACAAGCAGCGTTTTGATATTCGCTTAAACGGCACAGTCGGGCAAAGCCTCGGCGTGTGGCTGGCTGGCGGCGTTAATCTGTATCTCATCGGCGATGCCAACGATTATGTCGGCAAAGGTATGGCTGGCGGTAAAATTGCGATCCGTCCGCACAGCGGCACCATCTTCAAGGCGGAAGAGTCGACCATTGCCGGCAACACCTGTTTATACGGCGCAACCGGCGGTAAACTGTTTGCTTCCGGCAGAGCCGGAGAACGCTTTGCAGTGCGCAATTCCGGCGCAACGGCGGTGGTGGAAGGCATCGGCGATAACGGCTGCGAATATATGACCGGCGGTGTGGTGTGCGTGTTGGGTAAAACCGGCATCAATTTCGGTGCAGGTATGACTGGTGGTTTTGCTTATGTGTTGGATCGCGATGCAAAATTTGAATCGCGTTTAAATCATGAATTAGTTGAAACCTTGCCATTGGACGCATTGCCGACGCACCAAGAGTATCTGCGTGGTTTGATTGCCGAACACGTTGAAAATACCACTAGCCCGTTAGGGGAACGGATTTTAGCCAACTGGAGCGACTATCTGGGGCGCTTCCGTTTGGTGAAGCCGAAAGCGAAAGATGTGAATTCGTTATTGGGACACCAACGCCGCACCGTCGATGAATTGCGAGTGGTAACCCAATAAGTAGCCAACACAATCAGGGCTAAGCGAATAAAAATAAAGTGCGGTTAGCCAACCGCACTTTGGCTCTCAACGATAACAGCGTGAGTGACAAAATAGGAAACAGAATATGAGTCAGCAGGGAAATATTTATCAGTTTATCGATTTACCGCGAATCGATCCGCCGAAAAAAGCGTTGCAGGAACGCAAAACAAAATTTATTGAAATTTATCAGGTGTATGAGCAACCGCAAGCGGCATCACAAGCGGATCGTTGCTTGGAGTGCGGTAACCCGTATTGCCAGCACAAATGCCCGTTACATAACAATATCCCGAACTGGTTAAAACTGGTCTATGAAAATCGGATTATCGAAGCGGCGGAATTGGCGCACGAAACCAACACCTTGCCGGAAGTGTGCGGACGGGTTTGTCCGCAAGATCGGCTGTGTGAGGGATCGTGTACGCTGAACGCTGAATTTGGTGCCGTCACTATCGGCAGCGTAGAAAAATACCTGGCCGAAAAAGCCTTTGAAATGGGCTGGCGTCCGAGGGTGAAAGCGGTACCGCATACTGGGAAAAAAGTCGCAGTGGTAGGCTCAGGACCTGCCGGTTTAGGCTGTGCCGAACAGCTGATTAAAAACGGCGTTGCGGTCACCGTCTATGAGCGTGAGCCGGAAATTGGCGGCTTGCTGACTTTCGGGATTCCATCATTTAAATTGGAAAAAGAGGTGATGATCCGCCGTCGTGAAATTTTTAGTGAGATGGGAATCGAATTTAAACTCGGCGTTGAAATCGGCAAAGAGATCAGTTTAGAACAGCTGACGGCAGAGTATGATGCGGTGTTTTTAGGCGTCGGCACTTACCAAAGTATGCAGGCAGAAATCCCGAATGAAAATGCCGAAGGGGTCTATTCCGCATTACCATTCCTGATTGCCAATACTAAAAATGTAATGGGTTTGGCGTGTGATGATGTTGTCTCGATGGCAGGCAAAAAGGTGGTGGTACTCGGTGGTGGCGACACTGCCATGGACTGCGTGCGCACCTCATTGCGTCAACAAGCGGCGCAAGTAACCTGCGTCTATCGTCGTGACCAAGCCAATATGCCGGGCAGCCGCCGCGAAGTGCAGAATGCCAAAGAAGAAGGTGCAAATTTCTATTTCAATGCACAACCGGTTTCGATCGAAACCGATGGGCAAGGCAAGGTTGTCGGGATTAACATCGTGCGCACTGAGCTGGGTGAACCGGATGCCAATGGTCGTCGCCGCCCGCAAATCGTGGCAGGCAGCGAAGAATTGATGGAGTGCGATGCGGTTATCGTCGCTTTCGGCTTTGCCCCACATGTGATGCCGTGGTTAAGTGCGGTCGGCGTCACCACCGACAATCGTGGGCGCATCGAAGCCAAAGGCGAATTTAAACAGCAAACCACCAATCCGAAAATTTTTGCCGGCGGTGATATCACGCGCGGTTCTGATCTGGTCGTGACCGCTATCGCAGAAGGGCGCCAGGCTGCACAGGGAATTATGGCGTATTTGGAGGTTTAGGGTTTAATGCTATTTTAAGATCTGCCATCTCCAGAAGATGGCGGATTTTTTTCAAAAACGGATTTGTTTTTCTGTATCATCGATTTTTAACATATCTTCCAGTGTCTTGACGTGGCTTTTCTTGGTAAAAGTTAAATAGTCAGTCTTATCGAACTGGAAAGCGACAATTAAAAATTGATTTTGTTTCTTTTTGAAGAAAATGCGCTAAAACCACCGAAAAAATGACTATTTTCGAAATGTGTGATGATTTTTGTCCTAGATGTTTCGGATAATACTTCGTAATAAATAATTTCTAAATAGTTATTCTGAAATAAAATCATTGTCATCATATCCTAAGACAGTTATCGCACTTTTGCCATTACGGATTTGTTGCACCAGTTGCTTACGCTCTGCTGCCGTTAATTTTTTGCTAGGTTTTTTACTGTCTAAATTACGCCAAAAATCCTCAGCTTGCTGGAAAAGAATTTCTTCAGTTGGTGAAGTATTTTCGACTGAAAATAATGTTTCGGAAATCTCTTTTTTGATTTCATCGGGCGCATTAAGAATTCGATTGATGTTTAAGGTTGTCAACATAAAATCACCGTATAGCGTGTGTAAAATTATAGCTTTAATCTTGCTGGTATTTGTTGCTTAAGGCAATGCTTTTCTGATTTGGCTTAGGGGCTGTTGATCTTTTGTGTTTATAAATCAAGCAAAAAGAGTGTGATTTTATCCGACAGCGACCTACGGTCGCAATCGGTTAAGCATTGATGAGAGGCTTTGCCTCTCTGAAGTAGCCGCAAAGCGGCTGATCTATGCGTAACCTAGTACGGCTTTGCCGTGCTAGGCTAAAAGGATTAGTTTTAGCTCAAATAATATACTTAAAAGATCAACAGACCCTAGTATTTGGCTTAGTCATAGCTACGTAGCCAGATAGCACTTAGGTGAGTGCGGTAAACTTAGCATCAAATCTTGCTTGAATTTTTTCTAAAGATAGATTATTGTAATTATATTGATACAATATATGTATCAATATATTTACATCAAAATTAAAACAAGGACTTTTATGAATGCTGTAGCCAACAAAAATGCAATCCACAATGTCAATATTAATGATGAAAAAGTATTGTTGACGCCACAAGAGCTAAAAGAAAAGCTTCCACTCAGTACCGCACTTAGCCAACAAATCGAACAATCTCGCCGTGAGATTGCCAATATTATTCATAAAAAAGACAAGCGGTTACTGGTGGTGATTGGGCCCTGTTCGATTCATGATCCAATCTCGGCATTGGAATATGCGCACAAATTAAAAGCCTTGGCTGATGAAGTGAAGGACACGATTTATGTGGTGATGCGTGTCTATTTTGAAAAACCGCGTACCACAGTCGGTTGGAAGGGCTTGATTAACGATCCGCACTTGGACGGCAGTTTTGATGTAGAGAATGGTTTACAGTTGGCAAGAAAATTGTTGATTGATTTGGCTGAATTGGGCTTGCCGCTGGCAACGGAAGCGCTTGATCCGATTTCGCCACAATATATGGCGGAGCTGTTCAGTTGGTCGGCAATCGGCGCACGCACCACTGAATCGCAAACCCACCGTGAAATGGCGTCGGGTTTGTCGATGTCGGTCGGGTTTAAAAATGGCACCGACGGCAGTTTGGCAACGGCGATTAATGCATTGAAAGCCGCTTCAATGGGACACCGTTTTATCGGCATTAACCAACAAGGGCAGGTCAGTTTGCTGCAAACCGCCGGTAACAAAGACGGACACGTGATTTTGCGCGGCGGCAAAGCACCGAATTATCAAGCTGAATGTGTGCAGCAGTGCGAACAGGAGTTGGCAAAAGCTGGGCTAGAACCGTCGATTATGATCGATTGTAGCCACGGCAATTCGAATAAAGATTACCGCCGTCAGCCGCTGGTGGCGGAAAATGCGGTGCAGCAAATTCTGGACGGTAACCATTCGATTACCGGATTAATGTTGGAAAGCCATCTGTTTGCCGGGAATCAAAGTTCCGAGCAGCCGAAACAACAGTTGCAATATGGTGTTTCGATCACCGATGCTTGCATTGATTGGCAGACAACCGAGCAATTATTGCGTAAAATTCATCAACAATTATTGAACAGACCTTAACGGAGATTGCGAAATGCAACCTTTGCAACCTTTACGCGATGAAATTGACAACGTTGATCGGCAATTATTAGGCTTACTGGAAAAACGCCTGCAACTGGTCGCAGAAGTCGGGCAAGTGAAACACCAACACGGCTTGCCGGTGTATGCGCCGGAGCGTGAAGCAGAAATGTTGGCGGCACGTCGCCAAGAAGCGGAAAAAATGGGGATTTCGCCCGATTTAATCGAAGATCTGCTGCGTCGGATTATGCGTGAATCTTACCAAAACGAGCATAAAAACGGTTTTAAAACCGTCAATCCGGCAATTAAAAAAATCGTGATTGTTGGCGGAAAGGGCAAGCTTGGCGGGTTGTTCGGGCGTTATTTTCAACTATCAGGCTATCAGGTTGAAAATTTAGGTCGAACCGATTGGCAACGTGCGGAGCAGATTTTGCACGATGCCGATGTTGTGATCGTAACTGTACCGATTCGCAACACTTTAGAAACCATCGAACGTCTGCAACCGCACTTGCGTGAAAATATGCTACTGCTGGATTTCACTTCCGTGAAACGCCAACCGGTTGAAAAAATGCTGCAAGTGCATCAAGGAGCGGTATTGGGTTTACATCCGATGTTCGGACCCGACATAGCCAGTTTTGCCAAACAACTGATTGTGCGTTGTGACGGGCGCTACCCTGAACGTTATCAATGGATTTTGCAGCAAATGCAAATTTGGGGCGCAACCATTTATGCGATTGACCCTGCCGAGCATGATAAAAATATGACCTATATTCAAGCCTTGCGCCATTTTGCCACCTTTGCCAACGGCTTGCATTTATCGCGCCAGCCGGTTGAATTATCAAAATTATTAGCACTCTCCTCTCCGATTTACCGTTTGGAATTGGCAATGATCGGACGCCTGTTTGCGCAAGATGGTGAGTTGTATGCGGATATTATTTTGGACAAACCGGAAAATTTAGCGGTGATTGAATCGTTGAAACAGAGCTATGAAGAAGCGTTGCGCTTTTTTGAACAGAATGACCGTGCTGGATTTACTCAGGCGTTCAAACAGGTCAGCGATTGGTTCGGCAACTATTCCGACGTTTTTATGAAAGAGAGTCGCCAATTATTACAGCAAGCCAATGATTATAAACAGTTTTAACGTTTAAAGGCTACCCTGTGGCAGCCTTTATTTTCTATCGCTTTTCGTCATGTTTGATCGCATCTTTTATCGCACTTTTTATCGCTAGCAGGATGCCGATTGAAAATGCGAGTAGAATAAGCAGAACAATTGTTGTTTCCATTATGATTCCTCCATCGATAATTTATCCTGATGTTTTCGGAGCTCTTTAGCACCAAGCAAAATAAAATAGCTGAAGAGAACTAAGATGACAGAATTGAAGATTTTAAAACCCTAACTATATTGTCCATATAGTACAACAGGCATAGCCAGCAGTGCAACCTTGGCGAGATCTTCCAAATTCTTTGCCCATGAATCAGATGTTTCTTTTTTTATCGGCCTTTTCAGTAGATACCAATTGGTATTTTTAAAATAATGGTAACGAGTCTTCATATTTTCTCCGTTATAAAATCTAGGGTCTGTTGATCTTTGTTTATATTTTGAGTTGTTGTTTAAAATGAGCACAATCTAGGCGTAAGCCGAAAT
>NZ_VDHF01000071.1:0-36482 GCF_006228025.1 Testudinibacter crocodili | reverse complement strand
ATCTAGAGCGGAAATATCCGCCCGATTTGATGTAAAAATAAACTGATGTAAAGCAGGTAGTTTATGACACAAGCAAAAAAACTGGTGGTGCTGGGCAGCATCAATGCCGACCATGTTCTTGCCGTACCGCACTTTGTCAAACCGGGCGAAACCTTGGCAGGCAACAGTTATCATATCGCTTACGGTGGTAAAGGTGCCAATCAGGCAGTGGCGGCAGCACGTTTGGGAACACAGACTGATTTTATCGCCTGTATCGGTGACGACACTTTAGGCGCAGCGATGAAAGATGCGTTTGCACAGGACGGCATCAATATCGACAGTATTGTCACGATTCCGAATGAAATGAGTGGTATTGCGATGATTCAAGTCGCCGCCAACGGCGAAAATAGCATTGTATTGGCAGCCGGTGCTAATGCGTATTTAGATCGGACGTTAGTGGACAAATTTGCTGACAACATCGCACAAGCTGATGCGCTGCTGATGCAGTTGGAAACACCGTTATCAGGTATCATCGCCGCGGCTAAAATAGCCAAAGCTAACGGTACGCAAGTGATTTTAAATCCGGCACCAGCGCAGGTGCTGCCTGATGAATTGTTGTCGCAGCTGGATATGATCACCCCGAACGAAACCGAAACCGAGATTTTGACCGGGATTAAAGTCAATGATGAAGCCAGTGCCACACAGGCTGCCAACGTATTTCATCAAAAAGGCATTGCGACGGTGCTGATTACGTTAGGCGCAAAAGGCGTATTTGTCAGCGAAAAGAGTGGTTTTCGCGGCATTATTGCCGGTTTTCGCGTGCAGGCGGTAGATACCACTGCCGCAGGCGACACCTTTAACGGGGCTTTACTGACCGCACTTTTAGAACAAAAAAGTTTAGTGCAGGCAATCCGTTTTGCCCATGGCGCCGCAGCGATTTCGGTGACACGCAGCGGCGCACAACCGTCGATTCCGACCCGGCAACAGACGGACAATTTTCTCTTGGCTCAAGCGGAAACATAAGGGGAAGAAGATGGCGACGATGAAGGATATCGCCCGTTTGGCACAGGTTTCTACCTCGACGGTGTCGCACGTCATCAATAATTCCCGTTTTGTCAGCGATGAAATTCGCGATAAGGTGCTGGCAGTGGTGCGTGAGTTGAATTACACTCCGTCGGCACTGGCGCGCAGCTTAAAAATCAAAGAAACCAAAACCATCGGAATGCTGGTGACTGCCAGCGCTAATCCGTTTTTTGCCGAAGTGCTGCGCAGTGTGGAGCGCTATTGCCACCGACATCAATATAACTTGATTTTGTCTTATACCGATGGTGATGGCGAACGGCTGCAACGCAATCTGGAAACCTTGATCCGCAAACAGGTAGACGGCTTGATTTTGATGTGTTCCGAATCCCATTGGCAATTAAATGATGATATCAGCCAGCGGTTGCAGCTGCCGATGGTGATGCTTGACTGGTGGCCGGCCGCACTTAATGCGGATAAAGTACATGAAAATTCAGAATATGGTGGCTATCTGGCGACAAAAACCTTAATTGATGCCGGACACCGCGATATTGCGATTATCACTGGCAGTTTCAAAAAATCCCTGGCATTAAACCGTTTGAACGGTTATCAGACCGCACTTTCACAGGCAGGCATTCCATTCAGACAAGATCGGGTGTTCGAAAGCCATTTTGATATTGCCAGCGGCATTGAAAGCATGCAGCAGATCCTACGGCTTGATCCACACCCAAGTGCGGTATTTGCCTGTTCGGATACGATTGCCATCGGCGCTTATCAGGCGGTTTGGCGCGCTGGATTGCAAGTTGGCAAAGATATCTCGATTATCGGCTATGACAATATCGAACTGGCGCAATATCTGTCGCCACCGCTGACCACGATTCACCAGTCAAAAAATAATCTGGCGAAACAAGCGGTGGAAATGCTGTTGCAACGGATTAAACAACCAGATTCAGAAAACCGCACGTTAACCCTTGAACCGCACTTAGTATGGCGCGAATCGGTGGCACTGCGGGATTAAAATATAGGATTGATATGATCAAAGTAGGGGGCGATTGTATATCGCCCCGAACCGCACTTTGCATCTTTTCTTTATTTATTAAGTGCTTATACCGCACTTCGCAAACGGGCGGATATATAATCCTCCCCTACTTTGCCTCATCAAATATCTTTGTAATAATCTGCGTGTGGTTTCACCGCACCCTGATTTTACAGAACTAAGCGCACGATTTTATCGGCTTGTAAACGGCGGAAGCGGTTCAGTAGTTTTTTGACTTCCGGCGGATAGCTGTGCAGTTTTTCCAGTGCACGGTAGTGGTGAAGCTGCTGAGTATGTTGGCGAATGGTTTGCAGCTCACGTTGCACCTGCGGTTGCAATTGCTGCTGCGGATCTTGAATCAACAGCGCATTTTCTGCGTCCAACCGCCAAGCACGTGGGTTGAGGTTGTTGCCGGTCAACAAAATATAGTGATCATCGACCCATACCCCTTTCAGATGGTAGGAGTTATCGCCGTGTTGCCATAAACGCACGGTAAGTTGACCATTATTTAGCATTTTTTGCTGCTTTTTGCAGAAATTTCGCAAATTCATTTCATACAAATAAGGCAATGCTGCCGACATATTAAACGGTTTGTCCGGTGCAACATAAAAGTCGTTGGCCGTTTTGTCGCCGACAATAATTTCCACTGCTTTACCCTCTTTCAATAACTGTGCCAGTTGCAACCGTAGGCTGCGTGGAAAGTTGAAATAGGGGGTGCAGATGGTCAGTTTTTGCTGCACCACACTGAATAACGCCTCGATCACGGTATTCAATTGATTGCCGTTGGATAGCCCGAAAATCGGTGAAATCAGTAGTTGGTTTGGATCAAACTCGACTGTCTCACTGACGTGATATTGGCTGTGTTGGCTGAGTTTTTTCCGATAGTGGCGAATTGCAGGGCGGATGCTTTTGTCTTTACGAACCGGCTGATCTAAACGTTGAACCGCACTTTGATCGTTCAGGCAGTCGTTTAAAAATGCGACAAAACTGTCGGCTAACGCACGGTTACGGATTTTTTGGTAGCGGTCATAACGATATTTATCTTGTTGATGCAAATAAACATTATTAATACTGGCGCCACTGTAGAGAATGGTGTCGTCAAATACTGAGCCTTTAATATGCAACACCCCGAACAATTCGCGGGTGTTGATCGGCACGCCGTGGAAAGCGATGTCGTTTTGTGGATCCAACGCATATTTTTGGCGTTGTTCGGCGTACCATTCGGCGTTGGTTTGTTGGATTTCAGCACCGATTAAACCACGCTGTGCCCGGTGGAAATCAACAAAAACTTGGATGTCCAAGTGCGGATTACGTTGTTTCGCTTGATATAATTCAGCCAGCATTTCTTGGCCGGCTTCATCGTTTTGCCAGTAAAGTGCGGTAATGTAAATGCGTGTTTTTGCCTGCCGAATCAGCTGAATAAAGTGCTGTTTGTAGTCTGCGGTAGAGTAAATAAACTCTACATCGCCTGCCGCTTGCGGCAGAAACGGCAGAGCGTGTAGCTGATGCAGAGACTGACGATATTTAGTATTCAGCATAGTAAATAATAAAAGTATTAAAATTTAAAAAGGACATTAAAGTGATTTAGTTTACCTGCCTTAATTCAGTTTGAACAGGGTTTTGCCGAGAAGTTTGCTTAAATTGGAATAAAAATTTGCTATAATCGGCACCATATCACGTTTGTATGTTGGCGCATATAAACTCTTTTCAGCCATCAACCTATAGGCACCTGCATGAACGATAAATCCAACCGCAAACCTGCATTTCAACAACCTAAATCCGGTAGCCGTTTTTCGGCGAAAGAGCCGCGTGGCGAGCGCAGCTCACAGCGCAATTCTCGCAATGACGGCGGACGCGCCGAACCACGCGGTGACAGACAGGAAAAACGTTTTTCAGAAAACCGCACTTTTGATAAACGCACTTCAGATAAACCTCGTTTTGAGAACCGCACTTCGGAGGATCGCTGTCGATTCAACGATAAAGAAGGTGAGCGTAGCGAACGGAGAGCGCCACGTCAAAACCGAGAAGGAGGGCGTGATGATCGTAGCCGTGATAACCGCAGCAGTGATAACCGTAACCGCGATCGTGATAACCGCAGCAGAGACAATCGAGAGCGTCAGGATAGCGCAACACCTGCCTTTGTCTGGGGCGAACGGGAAATGAAGGCGACTAAAGCCGGTAAAAATAGCGAAGGCAGCGTTAAGGTGA
This sequence comes from Testudinibacter crocodili, assembly GCF_006228025.1. NCBI lineage: Bacteria > Pseudomonadati > Pseudomonadota > Gammaproteobacteria > Pasteurellales > Pasteurellaceae > Testudinibacter > Testudinibacter crocodili. The sequence goes on along the minus strand of NZ_VDHF01000071.1, from coordinate 32,239 downwards.
TGATTAAAGGTGACGTCGCTGGAGAGAAAAAAACCGGTCCGTTGTCACCGCGTGCACCGGAAAAAATCCGCAAGAACCGCAATGAAGAGATGAAAATCTATGGTGAAGCCGCCTGTTTGGCGCTGTTCCGACAGCGCCCGGAAAGTATTGTGCGTTTGTGGACCAATATTGAAACCAGCCACCGCATCGGCAAGCTGACCAGCTATTTAGCCACAGCGAAAAAAGCGTATCATGTGGTGGACAATGCCGAATTGGCGTTGGTGAGCGGTAGCGAACATCATGGCGGAATTTGTATGCTGGTCAAAAAAGCAACACCGATGAATTTGGAAGCGTATCTAAAAACCGCCAAATTGCAAGATTGTGTGCTGTTGCTCGACGGCATTGATAATGCTTATAATGTTGGCGGTGTGATCCGCACCGCTGCGTACTATGGCGTAAAGGGCATTGTTTGTGAAAGTGCGGACAAGTTGTATTCTGCCGCTGCCGCCAGAGTAGCGGAGGGGGCGATGGAGCATATTTATGCATTGGAAAGCAGCAGCACTGAAATGGCATTGCAAGCGTTGAAAAACGCTGGTTATCAATTGGTTGCAGTTACGGCAAACAAACAGGCGCAACCGTTGGATAAAGTGGTGTTAAGCGATAAAGTGGCGTTTGTTCTCAGTGAAACAATACCGGCGCAAGTCAATCCATTGATCGAGCAATCGGTGGTATTGTCGTTTGAAAATCCGTTGAATAGCGGTCTGAATGTCGCAGTTAACTGTGGCGTTTTGTTGTCGCGTTGGTATTTCCGCTAACGGGATAACTTAAAGCTTATCTGAATGGTGCAGCAGAGCAAAGCGCTCCCAGAGTGTGTCTTCCGATTCGATATGGTCTGGATCCGTAATAATGCAATGATTAATCGGGCAGACTTTTTGGCAGGTCGGGATATCGTAGTGCCCGACACATTCGGTGCAGAGGGCGGGGTCAATCACATAGATTTCTTCGCCCATGCTGATCGCCTGATTTGGGCATTCAGGTTCGCACATATCGCAGTTGGTGCATTTTTCGGTGATCAGCAGCGCCATAAATATTGTCTCAAATTTTTAATATCGGTATTGGCTTAAAAAGCGGATGATTATAATCAAAGTCGCCGAAAAAACCAACAACGTTAATCTTTAAATTTTTATTGAAAAAACTGTTATGCAACTAAATTCATCTAAAATTTCGCAGCTGGCGCTGTTTATTGTTCTGTTTTTTGCTTTGATTTTAAGTGCGCTGTATTTTTCCTACCGTCAAAAAGCCTCGATTGATGCTGTGTTGGAGAGCGATTATGATGTTTCGATGGCAAGGGATTCCATCGGACAGAATAAAAATGCAAAAACCGGCTACTACACTTTAGTGCTTTCATGGTCACCGGGTTATTGCCAGAATCTGCGTGCCAGCAATGCCGGGGCGATTCCTAAAGCAGCAGCTTATCAATGTGGTGAAACCCAGAAGTTTGGCTGGGTTATTCACGGCTTGTGGCCACAGAGTGCGACTGCTCGTCGGGTGAGTGATCATCCACGTTTTTGCCAAGGTGATTTGCCGCCGTTAGAAGTGGCACTATTGGAGAAATATCTGGCACACTCTCCGAGTTTGCAGCTGTTGCAGGGCGAATGGGAAAAACACGGCGCTTGTGCGTTTAGTCAGCCCAAGGACTATTTTGACAAGCAGCAAGAACTGTTTCAGAGCTTGAAATTGCCGGATTATGATCTGAAACGTTCAGATTTATTTGCTTGGTTGCGGCGTAATAACCCACAGTTAAGCGGTAAATATTTGGGGGCCGGACGTGATGAGCTGCAAATTTGCTATGATTTAGCATGGCAGGTGATCAATTGCCCGAAAATCCGATTCTAGCAAAATTAAAAAATTCTGGTTTAAAGTGCCGGAATTGCAAAAGAAATGTGTTCAAAGTGTTAAAAATAACCGCTGTTATTGACAAAAAAGTAGATAGCTTCTGCTAGAAAATGGTTTTGGCGGTATAATCAAAAGCATTCAAACGGAATAATTTCAAACATTAAAATTTTACATTGTGGCGCTAGATTAAATTGCTATAATCAATCCGCTACGGTACACAGAAATCGCTGTAAAATTATCAATCACAATTAAATAAGAGGACTTATTATGTCAGTAATTAAAATGACCGACTTGGATTTGGCGGGTAAACGTGTTCTTATTCGTTCCGATTTAAACGTACCTGTGAAAGACGGGAAAGTGACTTCCGACGCACGTATCAAAGCATCGATCCCGACGATTGAGCTGGCGCTGAAGCAAGGTGCGAAAGTGATGGTTACTTCCCACTTCGGTCGTCCTACGGAAGGCGAATATAATCCAGAATATTCGTTACAGCCGGTGGTTGATTATTTGAACAACGCATTAGATGTGCCGGTGCGCTTAGTTAAAGATTATTTGGATGGGGTAGACCTTGCTCCAAATGAATTGGTGGTGTTGGAAAATGTACGTTTTAATAAAGGCGAAAAGAAAAACGAAGACGAATTGACCAAAAAATATGCTGCGCTTTGCGATGTATTTGTAATGGATGCCTTCGGTACCGCGCACCGCGCACAAGGTTCAACCCACGGCGTGGCGAAATTTGCCACAGTAGCCTGTGCCGGTCCATTATTAGCGAATGAGTTGGATGCTTTAGGCAAAGCACTGAAAAGCCCGGCCCGCCCAATGATTGCCATTGTTGGGGGTTCTAAAGTATCAACTAAATTAACGGTTTTAGACTCTTTGTCAAAAATCGCTGACCAACTGATTGTAGGTGGCGGTATTTCCAATACCTTTGTTGCTGCGCAAGGCTTGAATGTCGGGCAATCGCTGTATGAAGCCGATTTGATTCCGGAAGCACAGCGTTTAATGCAAATTGCAGAAATTCCATTGCCGAGTGATGTGCGTGTTGCTACTGAATTTTCTGAAACTGCACCGGCAATCGAAAAAGCAGTAACAGATGTGCAAGACAACGAACAAATTTTGGATCTGGGTGATCAATCGGCAGAAGTGCTGGCAGAAATCATCCGTGGTGCCAAAACTATTCTGTGGAATGGCCCAGTCGGGGTGTTTGAATTCCCTAATTTCCGTAAAGGTACTGAAATTGTAGCAAAAGCAATTGCAGACAGTGACGCTTTCTCGATTGCGGGCGGCGGTGACACTTTAGCGGCAATCGATTTGTTTGGTATTGCCGACAAAATCTCTTATATTTCAACCGGTGGTGGCGCATTCTTAGAGTTCGTTGAAGGCAAAGTATTGCCGGCAGTGGCGATTTTGGAAGAACGTGCTAAAGCATAAACCGCACTTGAGTTAATCCGATTTATCAACTTTGAGAGTTGTAACAGCTCTCGTTTAAACATAGGAAATCTACCATGTCAAAATTATTAGATATTGTAAAACCGGGCGTTGTTACCGGCGATGATGTACAAAAAGTTTTTGCTTATGCTAAACAGCACGGCTTTGCTTTGCCGGCGGTAAACTGCGTCGGTACCGATTCAGTGAATGCCGTGTTGGAAACTGCAGCACGTGTTAAAGCACCGGTCATTGTGCAGTTTTCTAACGGTGGGGCTCAATTTTATGCGGGTAAAGGTATCAAACCAACCGATGGTTCTCGTCCGGACGTGCTGGGTGCGGTCGCTGGTGCAAAACATGTTCATCAACTGGCAGAACATTACGGGGTGCCGGTGATTTTGCATACCGACCATGCCGCTAAAAAATTGTTACCATGGATCGACGGTTTATTAGATGCCGGTGAAAAACACTTTGCAGAAACCGGTAAACCGCTGTTTTCTTCACACATGATCGATCTTTCCGAAGAGCCGATGGAAGAAAATATGGCGATTTGCCGTGAATACTTAGCACGTATGTCAAAAATGGGCATGACGCTTGAGATTGAAATCGGTATCACTGGCGGCGAAGAAGACGGTGTGGATAATTCCGGTGTTGATGAATCTAAATTGTATACACAGCCAGAAGATGTGCTGTATGTTTATGACCAACTGAATCCAGTTAGCCCACGCTTCACCATCGCAGCAGCATTTGGTAACGTGCACGGTGTGTACAAACCAGGTAACGTGAAGTTAAAACCATCTATTTTAGGCGCATCGCAAGAATTCGTCTCTAAAGAACGTAATTTACCGCCGAAATCAATGGACTTCGTGTTCCATGGTGGTTCTGGTTCTTCAACTGCAGAAATCCGCGAAGCGATCAGCTACGGTGCGATCAAAATGAACATCGACACTGATACCCAATGGGCAGCTTGGGAAGGTATTCTGAACTTCTATAAAGCGAATGAAGCTTATTTACAAGGTCAGCTGGGCAATCCAGAAGGCGCAGATTCTCCGAACAAAAAATACTACGATCCGCGTGTTTGGTTGCGTAAATCAGAAGAAGCCTTGTCCAAACGTTTGGAACAGTCTTTCGATGACTTAAATTGCCGTGATGTACTGTAATTGCGGCTAGTTTGAAGCGCCATGAATAAGGCGCTTCTGCTCATAATAAAAAAGCACTCGTGTTGAGTGCTTTTTACGTTTTATTAATAGGTTATTTACTGTGACAGCAACAATCAGAGGCTTTTTTATCAAAGCGAGCGGCTGCTTCGTCCCAGTTGACGACGCTCCAGAAGGCTTTGATGTAGTCTGGGCGACGGTTTTGATACTTCAGATAATAGGCGTGTTCCCAAACATCCAAGCCTAAAATCGGGAAGCCTGCGACACCTGCAACCTCTTTGCCCATCAATGGCGAGTCTTGGTTGGCGGTGGAGACAACGGATAATTTGCCGTCATTTAGCACTAACCATGCCCAACCTGAACCGAAGCGGGTTGTTGCCGCTTTTTCAAATTCTGCTTGGAACGCTTCAACAGAGCCGAAATCGCGCACGATAGCCTCTTTCAATGCGCCTTGTAAAGTGGTGCCTAATTTCAGCCCTTTCCAGAACAGTGAATGGTTAGCGTGTCCACCGGCATTGTTGCGAAGTGCGGTGCGTTTGTCCGCTGGGATTTTGTCTAAATTAGCAATCAGTTCACCGGGACATTTGTCTTGCCATTCCGGCAAGGTTTCTAACACCGCATTGGCGTTATTCACATAGGCTTGGTGGTGTTTGGAATGGTGAATTTCCATGGTTTGCTTGTCAAAGTGCGGTTCTAATGCATCGTAGGCATAAGGTAATTCAGGTAGAGTATAAGCCATTTTCATTTCCTCATTTGGTTGAATAAAGCGCTAAAAATAATACTTCAGTAATACTTCGTTAGGATGAAGCGAATTGAGTTTTCGATGCTCAGTGTAGCAAAGAAATTGATCGAGATCATTAAATGTTTAGGGTCTGTTATGTCAGATTAGATTTCGCATAAAAAATAGAAAGGCAGAATGTTTATTTTCTGCCTTTTGTCGCTTAAGTCAGCTTGTAGCTAACCGCACTTTTATGCTCGTTGCCTTACTCTTGGTTATCTTTAGAAGCATTAACTGCCGCTACAGCCACCATGTTGATGATGCGGCGCACCGAAGCCACCGGCGTCAGAATATGAGCCGATTGGCGCAAGCCCATCAACATTGGTCCAACGGTGATTGCCGTGGTTGCCGAGCGCAGCAGGTTGTAGCCTATCCGTGCTGCTTCCATATTCGGCATCACCAATAAGTTAGCGCCGCCTTTCAATGGGCTGTCCGGCATAATGTTTTTACGCAATTTTTCGGACAAGGCGATATCAGCATGCATTTCGCCATCGATAATCAGAGTTGGATCACGTTGTTGCACCAATTGTAACACTTTACGCATTTTGACCGCACTTGGGTGATCGCTGGCGCCATAGTTGGAGTGAGAAATCAATGCCACTTGCGGTTCAATTCCAAAGCGACGCACTTCTTCTGCTGCCATTAGCGTGATTTCCGCCAAAGATTCTGCATCCGGATCTTGGTTGACGAAAGCATCAGTGACAAACACGTTGCCACTTGGCATCACCAAGCCATTGACCGTAGCGGCGGTTTTCACACCGTCTTTTAAGCCAATTACGTTACGGATAGATTTGAGGTGATCGGCATAAGAGCCGACCAATCCGCAAATCATACCGTCGGCTTGCCCCAGGTTCACCAACATTGCGGCGATTGTGGTCGGGTTGATCCGAATCTCTTGTTTTGCTAAGGCTGGGGTGATGCCACGACGTTTCATGATGTCGTAATAGCCTTTCCAGCAAGTTTCGTAGCGTTCGTCCTTTTCAATATTGATAATCTCGAACTCTTTGCCTTCTTCAATTTGTAAACCAAGCTGTTTGATCCGCTGTTTGATTACGTCCGGACGACCAATTAGAATTGGCAATGCGATTTCCAATGTTGCAATTTCTTGCACAGCGTGTAATACGCGCGGCTCTTCGCCGTCGGAAATGATAATCCGTTTTTTATCAAGACGAGCCTGAGCGAAAATCGGTTTCATGAACAGATTGGTTTTATACACAAACTGAGTCAGTTTTTCGATATAAACGCTGAAATCAGTAATTGGACGCAACGCCACCCCAGAGTCCATAGCCGCTTTGGCGACCGCTGGGGCTATTTTGATGATTAAACGTGGATCAAATGGTTTTGGAATCAAGTATTCCGGACCGAATGCCAGTTCTTGATCACCGTAAGCAGAGGAGACCACATCACTTTGTTCCGCATGCGCCAGTTCGGCAATCGCATGCACGGCAGCCAGTTTCATCTCTTCGTTAATGGTGGTAGCACCCACATCTAAAGCGCCGCGGAAGATAAATGGGAAACACAATACGTTATTGACCTGATTCGGGAAATCCGAGCGGCCGGTGCAGACAATCGCATCTGGACGTACTGCTTTGGCATCCGGTGGCAGAATTTCCGGATCCGGATTAGCAAGCGCCAAAATAATTGGGCTTGGTCCCATGCTTTTGACCATTTCTTGGGTTAAAGCACCAGCGGCGGAACAACCCAAGAAAATATCGGCATTTGGAATGGCATCTGCCAGATGACGAGTGCCGTTATCTTCAATGGCATAAAACTTTTTGGTTTCATCCATGCGATCGGCATCTTCACGCTGTTTGTAAATCACCCCTTTGGAATCACAAACGGTGATGTTTTGTTTTTCCATGCCCAACGCACGCAATAAATTCAAACAGGCAATAGCCGATGCACCTGCACCGGAAACGACCAGTTTAACATTTTTGATGTCTTTATTGACCACACGTAAGCCGTTGATTACCGCGGCGGCACAGATGATGGCGGTGCCGTGTTGGTCATCGTGGAATACCGGAATTTTCATTCGTTCACGCAGTTTTTTCTCAATATAGAAACATTCCGGTGCTTTGATATCTTCTAAGTTGATGCCGCCGAAAGTGGGTTCGAGCGAGGCGATAATCTCGACCAGTTTGTCCGGATCGCGCTCGTCAATTTCGATGTCGAACACATCAACGCCGGCAAATTTTTTAAACAAGACGCCTTTGCCTTCCATCACTGGTTTGCCTGCCAAAGCACCGATATTGCCTAAACCGAGCACCGCAGTGCCGTTGGAGATCACCCCGACCAAATTACCACGAGCAGTGTATTTATAAGCCGCCAGCGGATCTTGTTGAATTTCCAGACATGGAATGGCGACTCCCGGTGAGTAGGCAAGCGCCAGATCACGTTGGGTGGCGAGGGATTTGGTTGGGGTTACTTCGATTTTTCCCGGAATCGGAAATTCATGAAAATCAAGAGCAGCTTGGCGCAGTTGTTTATCCATTGTCTAATCCTTATCAATACAGGTTGTAAATAGGTTGAATTGGTTTGATCAAAATGTTAAGGAGTAAATTATACGCCTTATTTCAGTATTGTTGAGGATTGTTCAAGGAGTATGTGATATGGAACACATATTTTTTGGTGAAATGCTTTTCAAGTCATCGAGTATTTAAGTGAATTTAATCGACGATAATTTAGCTTAGCAACTGTATCTTTAAGGTTAAAGGGGTACAATATGCGCAATAGGTGATAGTAAAAATAAAAATGAAAGGTTGATGATGCGTTTAGATAAATTTTTGGCAGAGCAGAGTGGGTTGACCCGTTCGCAAGTGGGGAAAACCCTACGCAGTGGGGTGGTTACGGTAAACGGTGCGGTGATAAAATCCGGCGCAACCCACATTTCATCGGCGGATCAGATTCTGTTTGACGGCGAGTTATTGCAGTGGCTGGAAGCCGGACAATACTTGATGTTACATAAACCGGCAGGGTATATTTGTTCCCATGACGACGGCGAATACCCAACGGTATACCAATTATTTGATTATCCGCTCAGAAATAAATTGCACTCTGTCGGGCGCTTGGATGTCGATACCACCGGGCTGGTGTTATTGACCGATGATGGGCAATGGTCACACCGTATCACCTCCCCCAAATTTCAATGTGAAAAAACCTATTTGGTGACGCTGGCGGATCCGATCGAAAGTAACTATCAAAGTGCGGTTGAGCAGGGCATTTTATTACGAGGGGAACAAGCGCCGACCAAACCAGCCAAACTTGAGATTGTGGACGACTACAATCTGAATTTAACCATCAGTGAAGGGCGCTACCATCAGGTGAAACGTATGTTTGCGGCGTTGGGGAATAAAGTGGTCGGACTGCACCGTTGGCGGATTGGCGCAGTAATGTTGGATGAGTCGTTGGACGAAGGCGAATACCGCACGTTGACAGCGGCAGAGGTAGTCGGCTTTAAATGATATAGTAGTAGCCATTTGATGTTGAAATCAGGAACGAGAATGTTACAGACAGAAAAGATAAGACAAATTAAAAAAAGCCCGATTTTCGTGTTAATTTTGGGGATTTTAGCCATGCTGCCGCCGTTGGCAATCGATATGTATCTGCCATCGTTTTTGGATATTGCCCGTGATTTAAGTGTGAATTCAGAGCGGGTGCAAAATACGCTGGCGCTGTTTACGCTGGGTTTTGCAGTCGGGCAATTACTGTGGGGACCGGCAGCAGACAGTTTCGGACGCAAGCCGGTGATTATGATTGGTACACTTATTTTTGCGCTGACCGCACTTTTCCTGACGCAGGTGGACAACATTCAAGATTTCCTGATTTTGCGCTTTATTCAAGGCTTTTTTGGTGCGGCACCAGCGGTAGTATTGGGGGCATTGTTGCGAGATTTGTTTTCGAAAAACTATTTTTCCAAAATGATGTCGATGATTATGTTAGTGTCGATGATTGCACCACTGTTGGCGCCGTTTATTGGCGGTTATCTGGCTAAATTCTTCCATTGGCATTCTATTTTTTATGTGTTGGCGTTTTTTGGGATTTTAAGCTGTTTGCTGGTGTTTTGGAAAATTCCGGAATCTCATCCAGTCGAAAAACGTGTGCCGTTTAGCTTGAAAGTCGTGATGCGAAATTTCGCTTCGTTGATTCGGGTGAAAGCAGTGGTCGGCTATGTATTGGCAGGGGCTTTCTCATTTGCCGGAATGTTCTCGTTTTTAACCTCCGGTTCGATTGTGTATATTGATATTTACGGGGTAGCGCCGGAGCATTTTGGTTATTTCTTTGTGATGAACATGACGGTGTTGATTCTGTTTACTTCAATTAATGGCAAAATGGTGCTGCAAGTCGGTGCGGAAAAAATGCTGCGTTTTGGGTTAAGCATACAATTTTTAGCGGGTGTTTGGCTGCTATTGGTTGCGATGCTAGACTTGGGATTTTGGGCGATGGCACTGGGTGTTTCTGCCTTTGTTGGCATGTTGTCGATTATCGGCTCTAATGCGATGGCAGCGATTTTGGATCGCTTTCCGCAGGTTGCCGGTACCGCCAATTCCTTAGCTGGCACGATCCGTTTTGGCGTCGGCGCGATAGTCGGTTTTTTAATTGCGTTGGTGCCGATTACCAATGCGGTACCGATGTTGCTGTCGATGTTTTTATGCACCTTGTTGTCGGTGTTGAGTTACTATTTTTTAACTTACCGCAGCCTTAAATCAGCATAAGATTCAGCACGATGAAATTAACCATCAAAGATATTGCACGTTTAAGCGGCGTCGGGAAATCAACAGTTTCACGGGTGCTGAATAATGAGCCGAATGTCAGCGAAGCCACCAAAGCGCAGGTGTTGGCAGTGGTCGAAGAATACAATTTCCAACCGTCACGCAGCGCTCGGGCGATGCGTGGCATTGAGAATCGAGTGGTCGGGATCATCGTCACTCGGTTAGATTCGCCATCGGAAAATCGGGTGCTACGCGGTATTCTGAATGCGTTGCAGCAGGACGGCAGCGAACATTTTATTGTCGAAAGCCGTTTTGAGCCAAAATTGGTGGAAGAGCATTTGCGTTTTTTCGCACAGCGCCGTGTTGACGGAGTGATTGTGTTTGGTTTTAGCCAATTGCAACAAGAATCGCTGTTACCCTATAAGCAAAAATTGGTGGTGGTGGCACAGCATTATGCCGAACTGTCCTCGGTGTACTACGATAATTACGCCTCGATTCGGCTGCTGATGCAGCGCCTGTATCAACAGGGGCATCGGCAGATCGTCTATCTCGGCGTGACGTTGGATGATCACACCACGGGGCTATTGCGCTATCAGGCTTATCTCGATTTTTGCACCGAAAAACAACTCGAACCGCACTTTGCTTTAGGTTCACTGGATTATCATAATGCTTATCAACAAGCACCTTTAGTAATCACTAAACAGACCGAGGCGGTGGTTTGTGCCACCGACAGTATCGCAATTGCTGTCAACAAATATTTGCAGCAGCAACAACGCAGCGATATTCAAGTTTGTGGTGTCGGCAACAACAAGCTGCTGAAATTTCTGTTTCCGCAAACCTTGAGTATCGAGTTCGGACTGTATCGTGCCGGAGAACGCGCACTGCAACAGCTGCTACGCTTGCTGGCGCAACCGGAGCGGATCGAACACGTTTGTGTGGCTTGCCATTTTCCCGAAGAGATAACCCATCAGGGCGAATGATAAGATCCGCCCTTTGTTGCTGACGCTGACTAGCAATGCCGCCCGTTATTCCACATAAGGATCAAAAATGGTGGCTTTACGGGTCGCCATTTCTTCATAAAGGCTCCATTTCCGATTGGCCACTTTTTGCGCCCGAACCGCAATGTCGGCGGCTTCTTGCGGGTGTTGCCGTTGTAGCATTTGGAAGCGGGTTTCGTGGCTGCGGTACTCTTCCAGCGGTACGCTCGGACGTAAACTGTCGAGTGAAAACGGAATTTCCCCCACCTCTTTTAATGCCGGGTTGTAGCGGAACAATGGCCAGTGTCCGGATTTGACCGCTCTTTGCTGCTGTTGCAAGCCCTCTTCCATTTGAATGCCGTGGGCGATGCAGTGGCTGTAGGCAATGATGAGTGACGGCCCTTGATAGGCTTCGGCTTCGCGCATCGCCAGCAACGCTTGTTGTGGATCGGCGCCAAAGGCAATCCGTGCCACATAGACATTGTTGTAGGTGATCGCCTGCATCGCAATATCTTTTTTGCTTGCTTGTTTGCCGGAAGCGGCGAATTTGGCAACGGCACCGAGCGGGGTGGATTTCGACATTTGCCCGCCGGTATTGGAGTACACTTCGGTATCCATCACCAAAATATTGACATCGGCGCCGCTGGCCAGTACATGATCCAAGCCGCTGTAACCAATGTCATAAGCCCAACCGTCGCCACCGACGATCCAGATGGAACGACGGATCAGGTGATCGGCAACCGACTTTAAGTTAAGCGCACTGTCGCTACCGATGTCGCTTAACCGCACTTTCAGTTCGGCGACCCGTTTGATTTGCGCCTGAATCTGAGATTCGGTTTTCTGTTCGCTGTGCAGCAGTTGCTCGACTAGTTTCGGCGCCAAGTGCGGTGCTTGTTGGCGCAATAATTCCTGCGCCAATTGCTGGTGTTTGCTTTCAGCTAGACGGAAACCAAAGCCGAACTCGGCATTGTCTTCAAACAGCGAGTTCGACCATGCCGGGCCGCGACCATCGGCATTTTTACTCCAAGGTGTGGTCGGCAAATTGCCACCATAAATCGAGGAGCAGCCGGTGGCATTGGCGATCATCAACCGATCGCCGAACAGACGTGATAGCAAGCTGAGATACGGCGTTTCGCCGCAACCGCTGCAAGCACCGCTGAACTCAAACAGCGGTTGTAGGAACTGCACGCCACGTACATTGGAAAAATCGATTTTTGCCCGATCGTTATACGGAATGGTTTCAAAGAACGTCAGGCTCTGTTTTTCCTGCTCCAGATACGGGGTTTTTTCGTGCATATTAAGCGCTTTATGGCTCGGATTATCCAAATCGGTCATCGGGCAGGCATCGACACACAGCGAGCAGCCGGTGCAGTCTTCCGGATAGAGCTGAATGGTGTAGCGGGTGTCTGGAAAGCCACGTGCGGTGGTCATCGCAGAACGGAATCCGGGCGGCGCTTGTTCCAGCAGTTCTTTGTGGTAGAACTTGGCACGAATGGCGCTGTGCGGACAAACAAAACTGCAATTGCCGCATTGAATGCAAAGTGCTTGATCCCAAATTGGGATATTTTGTGCAATGTTGCGTTTTTCCCATTGGGTGGTTGCCGATGGATACGTGCCGTCCGGCGGCAGCATCGACACCGGAATCAAATCGCCTTTGCCCGCCATCATTTGTGCGGTAACTTGACGCACAAATTCCGGTGCTTTGCTTGAAACCGGTTGATAAGCCTGTTCAAGTGCGGTCACCTGTGCCGGAATATTCACCGGATAAAGATGGGTCAGAGTATGATCGACAGCGGCAAAATTCTTTTGCACCACCGCTTCACCTTTGCGCAAGTAGGTTTTCTCAATCGCTTTTTTGATTTTGGCAATCGCCTTGTCTTTTGCCATCACGTTGGAAAGGGCAAAAAAGCAAGTCTGCATAATGGTGTTGATGCGGTTGCCCATGGCGGTGTCTTTCGCCACTTTGTAAGCATCGATCACATATAGTTTAATCTTTTTATCGATAATCTGCCGCTGCACCGCACTTGGCAGTTTGTCCCAAATGCTATCGGCAGCATGCTGGCTGTTGAGCAGAAAAGTGGCATTGGGGGCGGCGTTGCCCAACATATCGGTGATTTGTAAAAAGGTTTCCTGATGACAGGCGATAAAATTCGCCGATTGAATCAGATACGGGCTGTTGATCGGGTTTGAACCGAATCGCAGGTGGGAAATGGTTTGTGAGCCGGATTTTTTCGAGTCGTACACAAAATAGCCTTGTGCGAAATAGTCCGGATCATCACCGATAATTTTAATCGTATTTTTATTGGCGCCAACCGTGCCGTCTGCACCTAAGCCGTAAAACATCGCGCGCACGGTGTCTTGACTTTCGATAGCATAACTTGGGTCAACCGTCAGGCTGGTGTGTGTGAGATCGTCGCTGATACCGACCGTAAAATGTTGTTTCGGATGGGATTGTTTCAGCTCGTCAAACACCGCTTTCACCATTGCCGGGGTAAACTCTTTACTTGACAGCCCGTAGCGTCCGGCGATTAGTTTTGGAAAAATCGGCAACCGCTCTTGGTTTTCGATAAGTGCGGTCAGGATATCCTGATACAGCGGCTCGCCGTTGCAGCCCGGTTCTTTGGTGCGATCCAACACGGCAATCCGTTTGACACTGTGCGGCAGTTCCGCCAACAGATGTTCGGCGCTTAGCGGGCGGTATAACCGCACTTGGATTGCGCCCAGTTTCTCGCCTTTGGCATTCAGATCACGCAGGGTCTCTTTCACGGTTTCAATGCCGGAACCCATGGCGATAATCACCGATTCCGCTTCGGGATCACCGTAATATTCGATGATTTTATACTGCCGTCCGGTCAACTCAGCCAACTGTTGCATTTTTTGTGCCACAATATTGGGCGTGTTTTGATAATACAAATTGACCGATTCGCGCGCCTGAAAATAGACGTCCGGATTTTGTGCCGTGCCGCGAATAAATGGATTGTCCGGGCTTAACCCTCTGGCGCGATGGGCCCGGACCAACTCGTCGGGGATCATCGCTTTGACTGCTTGGTCATCAATCAGCGCAATCTTATTGACTTCATGGGAGGTGCGAAAACCATCGAAAAAATGGATAAACGGAATGCGGGCGGAAAGCGTGGCAGCATGAGCAATCAGCGCCATATCATGGCTTTCCTGTACCGATGAAGCCGCCAACATCGCAAAACCAGTGGTGCGTGCTGCCATCACGTCTTGATGGTCGCCGAAAATCGAGAGACCTTGTGCTGCCAGCGAACGTGCTGCGACATGGAACACTGCCGAGGTCAATTCACCGGCAATTTTATACATATTCGGCAACATCAACATCAGCCCTTGTGAAGCTGTGAAGGTGGTGGTTAGTGCGCCGCTTTGCAGCGCACCGTGTACCGCCCCGGCAGCGCCGCCTTCACTTTGCATTTCGGCAACCAGTGGAATATTGCCCCAGATATTTTTCTGTTGTTCCGCAACCCACAAATCGACCAGTTCCGCCATGGTGGAGGACGGGGTAATCGGATAGATCGCACAGACTTCACTGACACGATAGGCAATTGATGCGGTGGCTTCGCTGCCATCGCAGGTGATCATTTTAGCATTGAATTGACTCATCATTTTCTCCTAACTGGCAACCGCCACCATTTCTAACGCATGACAAGGACATTGCAGATAACAGGCTTCGCAACCGGTGCATTTGGCGTAATCAACTTGGTAACCTTTGCCTTTACCCAGACGGATAATCGCCTCTTGCGGACAGGCGCCGAAGCAGCCGTTACACTCAAAACAGTTTCCGCAAGAGTAGCAGCGTTGCGCTTCGTAAACGGCTTCTTGTTCGTTCAAGCCACCCAAGACTTCATCAAAGGATTTGGCGCGCAGATGTGCTGCCATCGTCGGCTGTTCGCTCTGTTCGGCATCAGTTTTATACCAAAGGTGCAGCCGGTTATATTGAATCAGCGGATGCTTGCTCGGTTTTTGATAAGTGCGGTTATGCAAATAGGCATCGATATGATAAGCGGCTTTTTTGCCGTGCCCGACCGCAATGGTGACGGTGCGATCGGACGGCACCATGTCGCCACCGGCAAATAGACCAGCATAACCGGTCATCATGTTGTCATTCACCATTACCG
This sequence comes from Testudinibacter crocodili, assembly GCF_006228025.1. Lineage (NCBI taxonomy): Bacteria > Pseudomonadati > Pseudomonadota > Gammaproteobacteria > Pasteurellales > Pasteurellaceae > Testudinibacter > Testudinibacter crocodili. Next base: position 17,182 of record NZ_VDHF01000071.1, on the reverse strand, counting down.
TGCCGTCGGCTTTATAATCCACGCCCGGAATGCCTTGGGTCAGCTCGCTGTCGATATTTTGTCCCAGCGCCAGAATCAGAGAATCGGCTTCCAGATACTCGTATTCGCCGCTCGGTTGCGGGCGCCCTTTGTCGTCCAGCCGCATTTTTTCCAATTTAAAACGTGTGCCGTCGATTTCGTTAATGGTGCGCAGCCAGTGGAATTCCACACCTTCCTCGATGGCTTCGGCGCATTCAAAATCATGCGCCGGCATATTGTCTCGATCACGGCGATAGATCACCATCACATCCGAGCCCAAACGTTTGGCGGTGCGTGCCGCATCCATTGCAGTGTTGCCGCCGCCGTAAACGGCGACCCGTTTGCCCAGTGTGGGTGCTTGTCCCATGCCGATATCGCGCAAATAGCTGACCGCATCAGTCACCCGTGACGGATCATCGTTGGGAATATCGACTCCCCGCCCGATGTGGGCGCCGACGGCTAAAAATACCGCATCAAAATTGCCCTCCAGTTTAGCCTGCAAGATGTTATCAACTTTGCAGTTTAAGACGATATTCACCCCCATCTCTGCGATGCGGTTAATCTCGGCTTCTAAAATCGGGCGTGGCAAGCGGTAAGCCGGAATGCCAAAACGCATCATGCCACCTGCCAGCGGGGCAGAGTCGCGCACTTCGACTTGGTGTCCTTTCAGGCGCAAATGGTAAGCTGCGGACAGACCGCTCGGGCCCGCGCCGACCACCAACACTTTTTTGCCGCTGTCAGGATTGTTCAGCTCAACCTGCCAATGCTGTTCGATTGCTAGGTCTCCCAGAAAACGTTCAACGGCATGAATGCTGACTGCATCATCGACTTGGGTGCGATTGCAAGCAGTTTCACACGGGTGGTAACAAACCCGCCCGTGAATTGCCGGCATCGGATTGTTGCGCATCAGCTCTTGCCATGCCGCTTGGTACTGTTTTTCTTGTGCCAAGGAGAGCCACTGTTGAATATTGCTGCCGGTCGGGCAGGCATGATTGCAGGGCGGTAGGGAGTTGGTGTACACCGGTACTTTGGTTTGCACCGGTCCGGAGCCCTTTTTTTCGGTCAGATCCGGTGGAAAGGTCATATCAGCTTTAACATCTTTCATGGCAATGTCCTTTATTGTTTGTGCAAACAACGGACTGCATTCCCCTGAAATTGTGGGGAATCTCGTTATCATCTCGAGTCGTATTGAGGTAAAAAGTAATATTCGCTTGTCAACCGCTTTTATCGGCGGATAGCACTACAATACCCTATTTTTATTAAGGAGATGTAGTTATCTGTACTTTATGCGAGAAAGATCAATTTTTGCGGGATGGTGGTGGCGAAAAATGCGAACTTGCCCGAAATTTTGCATGATTCCGGGCATTCAAGGAAGGTTAAAGTAGGCTAAGTGCGGTGATGGTCTTGTTCGGTGATCGGGCGGATCACGCGGCACGGCACACCGGCGGCAAGGACATTATCCGGAATATCAGTGGTCACAATGCTGCCGGCGGCAATCACGCTATTGCTGCCAATGGTCACGCCGGGCATCACTTTGACGCCGCCGCCAAACCAGACATTGTCACCGACGGTAATTGGATAGGCATATTCCAAGCCTTGATTACGTCGTTCGGTGTCCAAAGGGTGACCGGCGGTATAGAAGCCGCAATCTGGGGCAATAAACACATTGTCGCCAAAGGTTACTTTGGCGCCGTCCAAGATCACACAATTATGGTTAGCGTAGAAATTCTCCCCGATTTCAATGTTATAACCGTAATCGCACCAAAATGGGGCTACCAGAGAAAAATGGGCTTGGGTTTTGCCGAACAGTTGCCGGATCAACTGTTGCTGCTGTTCCACCTCAGACGGACGCAGTTGGTTGTAATCATAGCAACGCTCTTTGCAGCGCAACCGCTCTTGAATTAAGTCAGGGTCGTTGTTGGCATCATAAATCAAGCCCGCTAGCATTTTCTGCTTTTCTGTCATGTTATCTGTCATTGAATTAGGGTCTGTTGATCTTTGTTTAGTTATACACTTTGTAGCAAATACACCGCTTGATAAGGCGCCAATTCAATGCTGTCGCCCAAAGCCAATGCTTGCGGATAATTATGCAATAAAGTTTGCCATTCACCGGCAGTCTGTTGCGGACGTTCAAGTGATTGTGTTTGATTGCTTAAATTGGCCAGCACCCACAATTTTTGCTTGCTGTCAGTGCGTAGATAGCTCCAAACGGACGGGTGTTGTGGCAACAGATCCTGATAATCACCGTCAGTCAATATTGGTAGGGATTTACGCAGCGCAATCAATTTTTTATAGCAATAAAATACCGAATCAGGGTCGTTGACCGCACTTTCGGCATTCACTTGCCGATAATTGGGGGCAACGCCGATCCAAGGTTCGGCAGTGCTGAAACCAGCGTTGGCTAGCGTATTCCACTGCATTGGGGTACGGCTGTTGTCGCGTGATTTCTGGGCTAAAATTTTCAGCACCAAGGCTTGATCCAAACCTTTATCTAACAACTCTTGGTACATATTCAGGCTTTCCACATCACGATATTGCTCAATGCGGGTGAAGCCCGGATTGGTCATGCCGAACTCTTCGCCTTGATAGATGTACGGTGTGCCTTGCATGCCGTGCAATACCATGGCCAGCATTTTGCCGGAAATCGTATGAAGTGCGGTTTCGTCACCAAAACGTGACACAATCCGTGGCTGATCGTGGTTGCACCAGAACAGCGCATTCCACGCTTTGCCGTGCATGCCTTGCTGCCAGTAGTTGAAAATCGACTTCAGTTCCACATAGTCTGGTGCCGCATAAGTCCATTTCTCACCGTTGGGATAATCAACTTTCAGATGATGGAAATTGAAGGTCATTGACAGTTCTGAGCCGTTCAGTGCAGCGTATTGTTGGCAATTTTGCAAGCTGGTGGACGACATTTCCCCGACCGTCATTAAACCGCGTGGTTGAAAAACCTGCTCACTCAATTCACGCATAAATTCGTGAATCCGTGGCCCGTCGGTATAGAAACGACGGCCGTCGCCTTGATCATCATTTGGAAAATCCTGATTTTTAGACACCAGATTGACCACATCCAAGCGCAACCCGTCCACGCCTTTATCTGCCCAAAAATGGCAAACCTGTTGTAGCTGTTGGCGGACTTTTTCATTTTCCCAGTTGAGATCTGCTTGTTCGGTGGCGAACAGGTGCAAATAGTGTTTGCCGACCTGTTCACTCCATTGCCATGCGCCGCCGCCGAATTTGGAGCGCCAGTTGTTGGGGGACTGCGTTTTATCTTCACCACGCCAAATATAGTAGTCATGGTATTTACTTTCCGGATCTTGTGCTTGTTTAAACCAAGCGTGCTCGGTGGAGGTGTGGTTGAACACCATGTCCATAACAATCCGAATGTTACGGCGATGCGCTTCGGCCACCAACAATTCAAAGTCCGCCATTGTGCCATAATCCGGATTGATGGCACAGTAATCGGCAACATCATAACCGTTATCAATTTGCGGTGAAGGGTAAATCGGGGTGATCCAAATCCCGTCGACACCTAACATCTGTAAATAATCTAAGCGTTGAATAATACCGCGAATATCGCCGCGCCCGTTGCCGCTGGTATCCTGAAAACTTTTTGGATAAATTTGGTAGATAACCCCGTTCTTCCACCATTCTGTCTGTTGCATTGCTTGTCCTTTTGTCTGTTTATTTCGGTTCAAAACCGCACTTTCAATTTTTTAGTGTGTTATTGCGCTAATGTGCCTTTTACCGCTTGGCGTTTATATACCAGAATCGTCAACAGTAATGGCACCACCACCGCAACCAGCATCGCCAAGGCAAAGATGCCCCAATATTGCGGTTGAATTGACAAAATTCCCGGTAAACCACCGACGCCGATGCCGTTTGCCATCACCCCTGCCAAGCCACAAATCAATGCTGCCGCCGCTGAACCGATCATGGCGCATAGCATCGGGAAGCGGTATTTTAAGTTGATGCCATACATTGCCGGCTCGGTCACCCCTAAGTAAGCGGAAATGGTTGCCGGCACCGAAATTTCACGCTCGTTCAGTTTTTTGCTGATTAATACGATACCGAATACCGCTGAGGCTTGTGCGATATTAGATAGTGCAATCAACGGCCAAACCGGCGTGCCGCCCAGGCTTTGGATCATCTGCATATCAATTGCCAAGGTGGTTTGATGAATCCCGGTGATCACCAGCGGTGCATACAGGAAACCAAATAAAGCCGCACCAATCGGGGCAAAGCTGCCGGTCATGGCCGCTTTCACCGCAATTGCCACCCCGTTACCGATTTCACGTCCGAATGGGCCGATCAAGGCATGCGCCAAGAATACCGCAATGATCAATGAGCAGACCGGCACAATCACCAGATTCAAATAATCTGGTATAATCCGTTTAAAACCACGTTCGATCCACGCCAATGCCATCCCGGCTAAAATAGACGGAATCACTTGCGCCTGATACCCGACTTTATCAATGCTAAACCAACCGAAATCCCATACTTCCGGTACTTGTGATCCCAAACCATAGGAGTTCATCAATTGTGGAGAGACCAACGTGACCCCCAATACAATGCCTAAAATCGGTGAACCGCCCATTTTTTTGACCGTTGACCAACAGATGCCGACCGGCAGGAAGAAGAAAATTGCTTCACCCAACAACCATAAAAAGTCATAAATAGTTTTCCACATTGGTGAGGATTGCACCAACGTTTGTCCGTCGGACATCGGAATATCACCGATCACATTGCGGAAACCTAAAATCAAACCACCGCTGATCAGCGCTGGCAACAACGGAATAAAAATCTCTGCAAAATGTGAAATTACTTTTTCATGCCATTTCATATTCTGCCGTGCTGCTACTTTAGCCGCCTCTTTATCAGCGGAACTGAGATTAGTCTGTTTTAGCAATTCTTGATAGTAATCGCTCACTTCCGGCCCGATCACCACTTGGAACTGCCCGGCATTGGTGAAACAACCTTTCACCATTGGCAACTGTTCCAACGCTTTCACATCGGCTTTAGCCGTGTCGTTTAATACGAAGCGTAGGCGGGTAATGCAATGGGTGACGGTTGCAATATTATTTTTACCACCGACTAATTCAATGAGGCGGCTGACGTTTTGCGGATCCAGTTTTTTTGCCATGATTTTTCCTTAAGCAATTTTATTAAAATAACGCTCAGATTTTAGACTTGTTTATTTTTTTATCAATGGGAACGTTCCCAAATGGTGATCGGGATCACGAATTGAACATAAAAAACCGATACCGATTCAGAAATGTGAATCGGTATCGATTTTTGGGTTTATTGCTACGCTTTTTCCGACCGTAAGCCTTCTTGGCGTAAGTAATTATTCAGTTTTGCTAAAGCATGTTCTTTTTGTGCCTCAGGCAACTGCGAAACATGAATATTTTTGAGGGCGGCAACTAAATTCCAATAAAAATCCAAATTGATTGAAAAACCCTGTTTTTTAGCCAAAATATAAGCTTTTTCTGCGCCGATACGACGTAGTTGGTTCACATCAGTAATATTTACCTTTAATAATAAACGTTCGTGTTTTATACTGAGATTCGGTAGCTCTTTAATCCGTTTTTTGCGAGCAAGTTGAAAGTCAATTTTTTGTTGTTTGACTTGTTCGATCGATTGGTGTAAAAATTCACGATACAGTATATCGTTTTCAGTAATCGTTTGTGGTAAGCGATAATAACGGGAAAGAGAAAGCGCGTTGTTACTGCTAGCTAAGCAGGGAGCCGCACCATATCGCTCCAATTGTTGTGCCAAATCACCTTCGGCACGCAAATAGAATACACCGGATTGCATAATGCCGAACAGATGATTATTTTGATAAAATCCATATCCAGAAAATAAACTATTAACCGTAACGTCTTTAATTAAACGATCCAATTTTTTTCGAATCAAATAAGTATGTTGTTTTATATGATTATTCATAAGTAATTCCTCCATCTCAAGGCTAAATTTAAGTGGCGGAATTATATTAATTTACACAATAAAGTATCGGATTGAATAAATAATTTATTTTGTGATACGTATTCCTAAAATAATTTTTTCTTTTTAATTTTTAACCTGAACTTCATAATAAATGGAGTTTTTTCTCAGTGGTGTAAGTTTTCAGTACGACAGACCCTAGCGTATTTTTGAAAATAATACTTGCATAATAAAAAAGGATTCAGTATGTTAAACACAACTGATTGATAAGGAACTGAACAATGAATTTTAGTCGTACCGCAACTCACCATCATCACACCTGATATTTCTTTCAGGCTCGTGGTGTTGCTTGGAAGATAAGCCTCTTCCGAGTCATGTACGATGAAGCAATGACAACCCCTCGGAAGGATACTTTCGAGGGGTTTTGTTTTTTTAGGTTTGAATTTTAAGGAAATCATTATGTTAGATAAAAAAAGACTGCGGATTGCGATGCAAAAATCCGGACGTTTAAGTAAAGAATCGCAAGAGTTGCTGAAACAGTGCGGGGTGAAAATTAATTGGAATGAGCAACGCCTGATCGCCTATTCGGAAAATATGCCGATTGATATTCTGCGGGTGCGTGATGACGACATTCCGGGGTTAGTCTTCGACGGTGTCGTTGATCTGGGCATTATTGGCGAAAACGTGTTGGAAGAGGAAGAGTTGGGACGTCTGTCTGCTGGGGATAAGGTGCAATATAAAATGCTGAAACGCCTAGAGTTTGGTGGCTGTCGCTTATCCTTAGCTGTGCCGCGTGATGTTGTTTATACTAGCGTGCAGGATCTCACCGATGCCCGTATCGCTACGTCATACCCGAACTTGCTGAAACGTTATATGCAGGAAGAAGGTGTGCCGTTCAAGAACTGTCTGTTGACCGGTTCGGTGGAAGTTGCCCCAACGGCTGGTTTAGCTACGGCAATTTGCGATCTGGTCTCTTCCGGCGCCACGTTGGAAGCCAACGGTTTGCGTGAAGTGGAGATTATTTATCAGTCCAAAGCTTGCTTAATCCAACGTGCTGTGGAGTTGAGCGATGAAAAGCAAGCGTTGGTGGATAAGCTGCTGACCCGTATCCAAGGGGTGCAGCAAGCCAGTGAAAGCAAATACATTATGTTGCATGCGCCGAAAGACAAGCTGGACGCCATTACCGCACTTTTACCCGGCGTCGAACACCCGACGATTTTACCGTTGGCGCACGATGACAGCAAAGTAGCCATGCACGTGGTCAGCCAAGAAAACCTGTTCTGGGAGACTATGGAAGAGTTGAAAGCCGTTGGCGCCAGCTCAATTTTGGTGATGCCGATTGAGAAGATGATGGGTTAAGTTCTATTGTATCAATAACTTGTTACCGACAGCGACTAATGTCGCAATCGGTTACGCATAGATCAGCCGCTTTGCGGCTGTAAGAGAATGAACGATGAGTTATACTCGCTTGCTTTATCATATTATTTTTCGCACACAGCAAAGCGTGCCTGCTATCACGGAAAAATATGAAGAAATATTATATCGTTACATTTGGTTGTTTATCCAAGAACGTCATTCGGTGCTATATCGAATAAATGGAATGCCCGACCATTTGCATTTGCTGGTTGAATTACATTCTACTATTGCTTTAGCGGATTTTGTGAAAGAGCTCAAAAATGCCACACATTTGTTTTTAGAACGACACAAAATGGAATTCCCTGATTTTTATGCGTGGTCAAAAGGATATTGTGCATTAACTTATAGCCAACAGGACAAACAAAAAGTTATTGATTATATTAAAAATCAAAAAGTATACCATCAATCACTCAGTTTTGAGAATGAAATAAAAATATTGCTTTCAGATCAAGAGATTGGATATCGACATGAGTATTTGGAAAATAATATTTAATAGAGCGGCAACGCCGCTTATCTATGCGTAACCGATTGCGACGTTAGTCGCTGTCGGAAATAACGGAGAAAAAGAATATGCAAACCATTATCTGGAACAACCTCACCGCAGCCGAGCAAGTAACCGCACTGGAGCGCCCAGCAGTCACCAACTCCGCTAGTATCGAGCAAGCAGTAAATGAGATTAAAATCAAGGTGCAACAAAACGGCGACAGTGCTTTACTTGAACTGACCGAAAAATTTGACAAAGTGCGGTTGGACAGCTTAGCAGTTTCAAACGAGCAAATTTTACAAGCGATAAGACGTGTGCCGGAGGCGTTAAAACAGGCGATTCAAAATGCCTATCGCAATATCGAGATGTTTCACCAAGCACAACAACCCAATGTGATTGAAGTGGAAACCCAAGCCGGGGTCAGATGCGAAGTGTTGACGCGCCCGATTAATAAAGTCGGTTTGTATATTCCCGGCGGTTCTGCACCATTGTTTTCGACCGTATTAATGTTGGCTATTCCGGCAAAAATTGCTGGTTGTCAAAAAGTGGTGCTGTGTACCCCACCGCCGATTGCCGATGAAATTCTCTACACTGCCAATTTGTGTGGGGTGGAAACCATCTATGCAGTGGGCGGGGCACAAGCGGTGTTTGCCATGGCATTCGGCACAGAAAGCGTGGCGAAAGTGGATAAAATTTTTGGACCGGGCAATGCCTTTGTGACTGAAGCCAAACGCCAAGTCACCCAACTCGGCACAGCAATTGATATGCAGGCTGGGCCTTCGGAAGTGTTAGTGATTGCCGATGAATTTGCCGATCCTGATTTCGTAGCAAGCGATCTGTTATCGCAAGCAGAACACGGCGCAGACAGCCAAGTGATTTTTCTCACCCCAAGCAAAACATTGGCGGAACAGACCGCACTTGCGATTGAACAGCAACTTGCCAGCCTGCCTCGTGCCGAAACCGCCCGTAAAGCCCTGAGCCACAGCCGCACCATTATTGCTGAGGATTTACAGCAATGCGTTGAAATCAGCAACACCTATGCACCAGAACATTTAATCGTACAAGTGGAAAACGCCCGTGCGTTACTGCCGCAACTGGACAATGCTGGTTCGATTTTCTTAGGCGCATATTCCCCTGAAAGCATGGGCGATTATGCCAGCGGCACCAACCATGTGTTGCCGACCTACGGCTACTCGCGCACCAGCTCAAGTCTTGGCTTAGCGGATTTCAGCAAGCGCATGACGGTGCAAGAACTCACCCCGCAAGGTTTTAAAGAGCTGGCACGCACAGTCGAATTGATGGCAGCCGCAGAGCAGCTAGATGCGCATAAACAAGCGGTCAGTATCCGCTTGGCGAAGATGGGATAAGAGGAAAACGTTATGACTATTTCACAACTTTCACGCAAAAATATTCAAGCACTTACGCCGTATCAATCGGCGCGCCGTTTAGGCGGCAAGGGCGACGTGTGGCTGAATGCCAATGAATATGCGACTTCACCGGATCTTAATCTGCAAAACCGCACTTTTAACCGTTATCCCGAAGCGCAGCCACAACAATTGCTGGAGCGTTATGCCGCTTATGCCGGATTAAAAGCGGAGAATGTGCTGGTCAGCCGTGGCGGTGATGAAAGCATAGAGCTGATTATCCGTGCCTTTTGCGAAGCGGACGACAAAGTGCTGTATTGTCCGCCGACCTACGGCATGTATGCGGTCAGCGCCGAAACCTGTGGCATTCAAAGCAAAACCGTAGCGCTGACGGCAGATTTCCAATTGAATTTAGCTGAAATCGAACAAAATCTTGAGCAAGTCAAAGTGATTTTCGTCTGTAGCCCGAACAACCCGACCGGTAATGTAGTCAAACGTGAGGACTTGTTAACACTATTGGAGATGACCCGTGATCGTGCGATTGTGGTGGTGGATGAAGCCTATATCGAATTTTGTCCGCAGGCGACGATGGCAAACGAATTGGCGAATTACCCGCACTTAGCGATTATCCGCACCCTGTCGAAAGCTTTTGCCCTCGCCGGGTTGCGTTGCGGTTTCACCTTGGCAAATCCGGAATTGATCAACATATTGCAAAAAGTGATTGCGCCGTATCCGATTCCGCTACCGGTCTCCGATTTAGCCTGCCAGGCGCTGGCTCAAAACCGTTTGGTAGAGATGCAGCAACGGGTTGCCGAAGTGATCGAATACCGCACTTGGCTGATTAACCAACTGCTACTTCTGCCTATTGTGGCGCAAATTTTTGCTAGTGAAGCGAATTATATTCTGGTCAAATTTCAAAACGGAACAAACGTGTTTAAAACCTTATGGGATCAGGGTATTATTTTACGTGATCAAAGCAAAGCTCTCGGCTTAAGCAACTGCATCCGGATTACCATTGGCTCAGAACAAGAAAACCGCCGCGTGGTTGACGCGATTCGGGCGATTTCCGCAAAATAATAAGGACAACATCATGACACAAACCACGCCACAAAAAATCCTGTTTATCGACCGTGACGGCACGTTGATCGATGAACCAAAAACCGATTTTCAGATTGATAGTCTGGAAAAACTCAAATTTGAACCGAACGTGATTCCGGCATTGTTGAAATTGCGTGATAGAGGTTTCCGTTTTGTGATGGTCAGTAATCAAGACGGTCTTGGCACCGAATCACTGCCGCAGAAAAATTTTGATCTGCCGCATAATGCGATGATGGAACTGTTCCGTTCGCAAGGTATTGAATTTGATGATGTCTTGATCTGTCCACATCGTCCGGAAGACAACTGCACCTGCCGTAAGCCGAAACTGGGATTATTGAAAAAATATATCAATAAAGGGCTGTTCGATCCGAAACACAGCTATGTAATCGGCGACCGTTCGACGGATATCCAGCTGGCGGATAATTTGGGCATTACCGGGTTGCAATACCACCCCGAAAACCTGAATTGGGATTTAATTGTTGAAAAAATTCTGGCAAAACGGATTCGCAAGCCGGGCTTTAAGCCACGCCATGCCGCCGTAACCCGTACCACCAAAGAGACCGATATTCGGGTGGAAGTGTGGCTGGATGAGCAAGGTATCAATGAAATCAAAACCGGTTTGGGCTTTTTCGATCATATGCTGGATCAAATCGCGACCCACGGCGGTTTTCGCATGAACGTGACGGTGGACGGCGATCTACATATTGATGACCATCACACCATTGAAGATACCGCACTTGCCCTTGGCGAAGCGTTGAAACAAGCCTTAGGCAATAAACGTGGCATTGCCCGCTTCGGCTTTGTGCTGCCGATGGACGAATGCAAAGCAGAATGTGCGCTCGATCTCTCTGGTCGCCCGTATCTGAAATTCAAAGCCAAATTCACCCGTGACAAAGTGGGCGATTTCAGCACCGAAATGGCGGAACACTTCTTTATGTCGCTCTCTTATGCTTTGGCGTGCACTTTGCATTTAAACGTTAAAGGCAAAAACGCCCACCATCAGGTTGAAGCGCTGTTCAAATGTTTCGGCAGAACCTTACGCCAAGCGATTCGAATTGAAAGCGACCAGTTGCCGAGTTCGAAAGGGGTGTTGTAAAAAGATGATTAATCCTAGCAATATTGTGATTATCGACACCGGCTGTGCCAATCTGTCCTCGGTAAAATTCGCCTTTGATCGTTTGGGCTATCAGGTAAAAATCAGCCGAGATTTAGCAGAAATCAAAGCAGCCGACAAACTGCTGTTGCCCGGTGTCGGTACCGCACTTGCGGCGATGAAAAACCTACAAGACCGCCAACTAATTGATGCTATTTTCAATGCCAGTCAACCGATGTTGGGGATTTGCTTGGGCATGCAGTTGATGACCGAATTTTCAAGCGAAGGCAATTTAGCCACGTTAGGATTAATGCACGGACGTACGGAATTGATTCCGAATCTGGGGTTGCCACTACCGCATATGGGCTGGAATCAAGTGCAGTATCAAGTGGATCACCCACTGTTTGTCGAGATCGAACAAAACAGCCATTTTTATTTTGTCCACAGCTATGCCGTATTGCCGAACGAAAACACCATTGCCACTTGTGATTACGGCGTAGCGTTCTCGGCAGCATTGGGTCACAACAATTTCTATGGTGTGCAATTCCATCCGGAACGCTCCGGCAAGGCGGGGGCACAGTTGTTGCGCAATTTTGTAGAAAATATCTAAAGTGCGGTTAGATCCTCGTATTTTGCGATCACTGTTCCAAAAACGCTTATTGGCGGTTTTTCACTTACAAAATACTGTATATAATTACAGTTAAATTGAGTGGAGGGAAAACCTGATGAGTGAGATTAAATTGTTTGAAAATAGCCAGATTCGTTCGGTTTGGGACGAAGAAAAACAAGAATGGTTTTTTAGTGTGGTGGATATTGTTCTGGCATTAACAGAAAGTAATAATCCCCGTCGATACTGGAGTGATTTAAAACGAAAATTACAGGTTGAAGAAGGGGCAAATGAGTTGTACGAAAAAATCGTACAACTGAAATTTCAATCTACTGATGGAAAAATGTATAAGAGCGATGCTACTGATACACAAGGTATTTTCCGTATTATCCAGTCTATTCCATCACCAAAAGCCGAGCCGTTTAAAATGTGGTTGGCGGAAGTGGCAAAGGAGCGGATTGATGAAATTATTGATCCTGAACTGACGATTGATCGTGCGTTGGAAACTTATGCGAAGAAAGGCTACTCCCGTGAATGGATTAACCAACGTTTGCAGGCGATTCAGGTGCGTAAAGAATTGACGGATGCTTGGCAGGATCACGGGGTGGAACAAGGGCGTGAATTTGCAATTTTAACCAATGAAATTACTCAAGCCTGGAGCGGAATGACCACGCGCGAATATAAATCGTTCAAAGGGTTAAAAAAAGAGAGTTTACGCGACAATATGTCCACCACTGAACTGGTTTTAAATATGCTGGCGGAAGCTGCAACGAAAGATATTACTCAAATTAGCCACCCGCAGGGCTTTGATGAAAATCGAGAAGTGGCAAAACGTGGTGGTAATGTCGCCAAGGTGGCTCGGGAAAGTTTAGAACAAGAGACTGGGAAATCTGTAGTCACTCAACAAAAAGCGATTGATTTTTCAGCACTTATTAGCAATATTGCTAAAATTAACAAAAAATAGGAAAGATAGCCACAATGAAAAAATCCATTATTATCCCAGCACTCGATCTGATTGACGGTCAAGTGGTGCGCTTACATCAAGGAGATTACGGCAAGCAGACTAACTATTCGTCTAATCCGACCGCACTTTTTGCCGATTATGTGGTGCAAGGGGCGCAACAGTTGCATTTGGTGGATTTGACCGGGGCGAAAGATCCGGCGAAACGTCAAACAAAATTAATCGGGGAAATCATTCAAGCGACAAATTGCCCGGTACAAGTGGGTGGTGGCATTCGTAGCGAGCAGGATGTGGCGGATTTATTGGCGGTGGGGGCAAATCGCGTGGTGATTGGCTCAACCGCGGTGAAAGAACGTGCGATGGTCAAAGGCTGGTTTGAAAAGTACGGTGCGCCGAAGTTCGTGCTGGCGTTAGACGTGAACATTGCCGCCAACGGCGAAAAAATTATTGCCATCAGCGGTTGGCAGGAAGCCAGCGGTGTGTCGCTGGAGGCATTGATCGAAGATTATCAATCAGTCGGTTTACAACATGTGTTATGCACCGATATTTCGCGTGACGGCACCTTGGCAGGTTCGAATGTGGATCTATACTGCGAAATCTGTGCCAAATACCCGACAATTCAATTCCAATCTTCCGGCGGCATCGGCTCGCTTGCGGATGTGGCAGCGTTGAAAGGTACGGGCGTGGCCGGGGTGATTATCGGGCGAGCGTTATTAGAAGGCAAATTTAATGTAGCGGAGGCGATTGAATGCTGGCAAAACGGATAATCCCTTGTTTAGACGTGCGTGACGGGCAGGTGGTGAAAGGCGTGCAATTCCGCAACCACGAAATTATCGGCGACATCGTGCCGTTGGCGAAACGTTATGCCGATGAGAGTGCCGATGAATTGGTGTTTTACGATATTACTGCCTCGTCGGACGGGCGCACCGTGGATAAAAGCTGGGTTGAACGGGTGGCGCAAGTGATCGATATTCCGTTTTGTGTTGCCGGTGGGATTAAAACTATCGACGATGCGGAAAAATTGTTTGCCTTCGGTGCGGATAAAATTTCGATCAACTCGCCAGCGTTGGCGGATCCAGATCTAATCTCCCGCTTGGCGGATCGTTTCGGGGTGCAGGCGATTGTGGTTGGGATTGACAGTTGGTTCGAACAAAGCAGTGGCAAATATTGGGTCAATCAATATACCGGCGATGAAACCCGCACCCGTCAAACCCACTGGCAATTGTTAGATTGGGTGCAAGAGGTGCAACAGCGTGGCGCCGGTGAAATCGTGCTGAATATGATGAACCAAGACGGCGTGCGCCAAGGCTATGATTTAACCCAGCTCAGGGCGGTGCGTGCAGTGTGCAATGTGCCGTTGATTGCTTCCGGCGGTGCGGGTGAAATGGTGCATTTCCGTGATGCGTTTGTGCAAGCCAATGTCGACGGTGCACTGGCGGCAAGCGTGTTTCATAAACAAATTATCAATATCGGCGAACTGAAAACCTACCTTGCGGAGCAAGGGGTGGAAGTGCGGTGCTAAGGTTCTTCTAAAATAGGATAAAAAATGTTAGATATTCAAACAATTAATTGGCAAAAAGTCGATAATCTATTACCCGTTATCGTACAAAACGCCACCACTTGCGAAGTGCTGATGCTGGGTTATATGAATCAAGCAGCATTGGAAAAAACCTTGGCTGAAGGTAAAGTCACCTTTTTCTCGCGCACCAAGCAACGCTTGTGGACAAAAGGCGAAACTTCGGGTAATTTCCTAAACGTGGTTGATATCAGCCTAGATTGTGACAATGATGCTTTATTGATTTTAGCCGATCCGATTGGTGAAACTTGCCACACCGGGGCGGAAAGTTGTTTCCACCAGTTTGCCAATAAAGAGCAGCCGGATTGGATTTTCTTCAGCAAGTTGGAGCGATTGATCGCCGAGCGCAAAGGCGCGGATCCGGACAGTTCTTACACCGCACACCTGTATTCGCGCGGCACTAAACGCATTGCGCAAAAAGTCGGTGAAGAAGGCGTTGAAACCGCACTTGCCGCCACGGTAAAAGATCGTGATGAAACCATTTGCGAAGCAGCGGACTTGGCTTATCACTTGACCGTATTATTACAAGATGCCGATTTATCTTGGGCAGATGTGATTGGCAAGTTAAAACAGCGACATGCTCAGTAGCTCAACAACCCCCGAATTTATGATGATTCGGGGATTATTCTACCCATTGATTTTTCTTAAGTTTTTGCTCCGCGCCAATAATTTTCCACTTTAATTGCTGAATTTCTTGTTGTAAAGCTGGCGAAGTATTGCTCAGTTCTGACTGTTGTTCTCCATTTAAAACCGCACTTCCACTATTTGAGATAACACCGATTGCATCGCCTCGATTGAGCATTAGCGGTGGGTTGTGCATTTGTGGATGCAGCAGCGATTGACCGAATGTGCTGATGGTGTCGCCTATTCCGAGTAAATCAAATAGAGTTGGTAGCAAGTCATATTGCGTTGCTAATATTTGGTGGCGCAGCGGTGCTAAGCTGCCATCGGGAGTATAGATAATCAATGGGATATGAAATTGTTCATGCAGATGGTCAGAGCTGGTTTTCAGGACATGATCGGCAGTAAAAATAAAAATAGTGTTGTGGTACCAAGGCTGTTGAGCGGCGTTTTGCATGAATTGCTGCAAAGACCAATCGCTGTAGCGCAAAGTATTTAAAAATCCGTTTTTGTTAGCATTATCATGGGGATAAACATGAAATTCAGCGCCGGGATCGGCAAAGGGTTCATGTGTTGTGCCGGTAAATAAAAACGCAAAAAACGGTTTTTGTTGGTATTCGGTTTCATTCAACTTCTGGTTTAAAAACATCAAGCTATCGTAATCCCAGCCAAATTTTGGCGTATCCTGCGGATATTGCCGAACCAAAGGGATATCCTCTTTGCCGTAATATTCCTGAAAACCGAGAATGCTGGCGATACCATCCATATTAAATGAGCGGCGATTTGATGATTGCAGCATTAAAGTGCGGTAGTGGTGTTGATTGAGGATTTCAGCCGGTTTATTCAGCCGATTTAACTCCAGACCAAAACCAAGTGCCGGAAAATTATTTAATGCCGGTGTTGAGGTGAGTGCCGCTTGGATGCCGATAATACTGCGTTGTCCGGCAGCGTAGAAACGATCCCAAACTTGTGCTTTTGGAATCAAGCTGTCGATAAACGGTGTGACTTGATAATGGCTGCCTGCGAGTCCGTCGATATATTGATAACTCCAACTTTCCAGCAAAATAAATACCACATTTTTCTTTGTATTGTTTGAGGAGGCTGATGTTGCCTTAAATTGAAAATTGTCGACGCATTTTTTGTGACATTGTTGCTTTTCTTGTTCAGTTAAAATATCAAGTTTTGTATTAGATTGACGGTTTTTTGCCTCTTTCGAAATAACAAATACGCTGTTCAGAATAAGGTTGGATTCGGCAGATGTAGCGTTGTGTTTGAAGGCATCGGCATAACCGATCGGGCGGCTTTGTATAATCATGCCGCGTGCCAACCAAAAACAGAACAAAACGAAAGCTACGTAAAGAATAAGCCGTAACCAAATCGGTTGAGGTAATGTCACTGATTGGCGAGTAATGGTGTTGATAACCGCACTTTTATAACAAATCACAAATAAAATCAGGAATAAAATACCAGCTAAGGTGTAGATAATGCGTGAGGTTAATGCCAATTCTATAATCAGATCAAAATCGTCTGTGAGTTGAAACAACTCCTGCCCGATATGGCGATAAACTTCGCCGAAATAAGTGATATCGATTAAGGTTAACGCCAGCATAATTAATGATAACAGCAGTCCGATATAGGCGAGTATTTTGAGTAACAGTGGCTTTTGAATAACTTTTAGCGGCAAGGCACTAATTAATAATATTGGTGAAAATACAATCACACTGATATGCATATCAAAGCGAAAGCCTTGCCAAAACGCATGCCAATATTGTGTTGAGGTTAATGTGCTAAAATAATCGGAATATAGCCCGATAAAAAGCAGGCGGCAAACTGCAAACATTGAGGCGCTGAGCAAAAGCAGCAAAAAAGGTAAACGAAGAAAGGCAAGCATAAATTTTTGATGTTATTGATAAACAATCTCAATATTATACCAACTATTACAGCGATGGCATAGGTTGATAAGCTCATTAGATAGAGAAAAGAAGTGGTGGGCGATACCGG